>DUES01000155.1 GCA_011192055.1 Dehalococcoidia bacterium | reverse complement strand
TTTACCCTTACCACGGTGGCCATACCCTGGTTGGTTAGCCTTGCTATCGATGAATTTATCATGAAGGGAGACCTTTGGGGATTAAGCCTCCTGTTCTTTGCTTTCGTAGGCAACGGCCTGCTCAACTGGGGAAGCCAGTACCTCCAACTCATTTCCCTGGCTCGCGTCGGCCAGGGCATCTTACTCACCCTGCGCACTCAGATGTTCAACCACTTGCAGCAACTCTCTCTCAGTTTCTACGACCGCCATGAGGTGGGGCGTATCATGTCTCGACTACAGAACGACGTCATGGCAGTTCAGGAACTGGTCACCGGCGGCATCATCGCTATCGTGGCCGGTGTGCTATCCCTGGGGGGGACAATCTTCATGCTGTTCGTCATGAATCCCAGGCTGGCGCTCATCACCCTCTCGGTCATACCGATTCTGGGGGCCATATTGGCTGTCTGGCAGAAATATGCCCAGACCGCCTTCATGAAGGTGCGCGAGGCTATCTCCGTAGTCAACACACGATTGCAGGAGAATATCTCCGGAGCCAGAGTCATCCAGAGCCTCTCCCGCGAGAATGAAAACATCGGGCGGTTCGATACCGTGAGTGAAGCCAACCGGAATGCTAATCTGCGTGCCGGCCGTCTTGCTGCCGGCCTTCAACCGGTCCTGGAACTACTGATGGGAGTAGCTATCGCCCTGGTAATCATCTTTGGTGGTGCTCAGACCCTGGCTGGGCAGATGCAGGTAGGGGCACTTATTGGCTTTGTCCTCTACGTGCAAAGGTTCTTCGACCCGATCCGCCGTCTAACCATGGAGTACACCCAGTTGCAGCGAGCTATGGCCGGGGGACAGCGGATCTTCGAAGTGCTCGACAGCAAGCCTGAAATCGTGGATGCCCCCGATGCTTCTGAATTGCCATCGGTCAAGGGCGAGGTCCAGTTTGAGCATGTCCATCATGAATATATAGACGGGTTGGAGGTACTCAACGATATAAACTTCCGGGTACGCCCTGGTGAGACGGTTGCTCTGGTCGGAGCTACAGGAGCAGGGAAGAGTACGGTAGCCAGCCTTATCAGCCGGTTCTATGAGATATCACAAGGAACCATAAGCATTGACGGTTTCGACATTCGTAAGGTTACCCAGGAATCGTTAAGGCAGCAAATCAGTGTCGTCCTTCAGGACCCCTTCCTCTTCTCGGGAACGGTGAGGGAAAATATCCTCTACGGGCAAGCCGGTGCTACTGAAGAGGATATGGTCGAAGCAGCTACGGTGGTGGGTGCGCATGATTTTATTCAGCGACTTGAGAATGGCTATGATACCAGAATACAGGAAAGAGGAAGCAATCTCAGCGTGGGGCAACGTCAGCTCATCAGCTTTGCCAGGGCAATCCTGGCTGACGCTCGCATTCTAATCCTTGACGAGGCTACTGCTAACGTTGATACCCAGACTGAGGTTGTCATTCAGAAGGCTCTGCACCGTCTCCTTGCAGGTCGCACTTCTTTCGTTATTGCCCATCGCCTCTCCACCATCCGTGATGCCGACCGGGTGATTGTCCTTGATAAAGGCAGACTTGCCGAGACAGGGACCCATCAGGAGCTCATGAAAAAAGACGGGATATACCGCCACCTGTACACCATGAGTTACGCCCAAGCTGATTCCGAACCGTCTTCATCAGATACAACCACAAACTGATTACCGCTTAATCCCGGCGATTCTGGTACTGGTTAATCCCTACAGTTCGCAATCGATGAAATGTGCGTATTCCGGAGTAACAGGCCAGCCCAGTGGAGCGTCCAAAGCTAACAAAGTAGAAAAGCTCCTATCGAGCCAGATAGAAATAATCTCTTGGGATGGATTCACCGGACTACAGGAAGTCACATCTGTAATTGTTAGCTTATCGTCTTTGAGAAGACCGTAAGCTAAACCTCTTTTTTCTTTCCGTGTAGCACAGTCTATTCCTATGACAGCAGTGATGCTCATAAAAGCAATCCCCAATACCCCACACTATTTACAAACACCCTCTACCGCTGCAATCTCTTCTGGTGTAAGTTCATATTCCTGTAAAAAACTGATGATATCCGATTCTGTTGACATTATAACCTCCGTTTGGGGTATCATCGTGGTAGCTATCGTTCTCAACCCCTGAGACCTACCTGCTGTCAAATAGCTGACGATGGTAATGTGAAAGGGTGAAATATCATGGAGCGAGCCTGACCCCACCGCATAGTCTGTGGTATTATACTGTAGACGGTAGATACAATCCACTCGCCCTATTTTAAACCGGTTATCGCGGCGACGGATGACAGCCTATCGGTTCAGGCATGGAGTACCGTAACGCTCTTTTTGACCATGAGTACTACGGGCACCGTGTCTTGTGCCACCACAGGAATCCTACTGAGGCTAAGTATGTGCTGATGAAAGTGAAGCTGACAAGCAGAAGAAAGGTAAGGATAATATAGAACATGTCGACTGTAACTGATAGGAGTTTGGAGTTCCTTTTTCATCCTCGTTCAATTGCCCTTGTTGGTATTACAACTGCCAATCCTGAGCATTGGACTCGTAGCTTTCTGGACGCTATTGTTGAGTTCGAGTTTAACGGTCCATTCTATCTGGTGAACCCCAAGGGTGGTAAGATAAATGGGCACATGGTCTATCCCAGCATACAGGATATCCCTCAACCGATAGACTACGTAATAGGCCTGGTTCCAGCGCGGGTTAGTCTTGAGTTGGTTGAAGAGTGTGCCGCCAAGGGAGTACGGGCAATCCACTTCTGTACGGCAGGTTTCAGCGAGACCGGTGAGGAAGAGGGGATAGAGCTGGAGACCGAGTTGATTAAGCTTGCCCGAAAGCACGGAATCAGGATTATTGGTCCGAACTGCCTGGGTATCTACTGTCCCCAATCACGCCTGTCCTTCGGTCCGGTCTTTCCCAGAGAAAGCGGTCCGGTGGGCGTAATCAGCCAGAGTGGCGGTAATGCAAACTACCTTATAAGACAGGCAGCCTTGCGGGGTGTTCGTTTCAGCAAGGTCATCAGCTATGGCAACGCTCGCGACCTTGATGAGAGTGACTTTCTTGAGTATCTGGCTGCAGATGCTGATACTGAGATAATAGCAATGTACATAGAAGGAATAAAGGATGGGAAGCGCTTCTGCCGGGCATTGGAGAAGGCAACAAAGCAGAAGCCCGTGATATTGCTCAAGGGAGGGCGTACCGAAGCAGGTACCAGAGCAGTTGCCGGTCATACTTCATCTCTTGCTGGAAATGAGGCTATCTGGGACGCTCTACGAAAACAGCTGGGCTTAATTCGGGTCGATTCTCTAGACGAAATGGTTGATGTGCTGGTTACGCTTCTGTTTATGGCCAGACCGAAGGGCAGAAACGCTGTCATAATGGGTGGTGGAGGTGGAGCCAGTGTTCTCATAACTGATACATTTGAGAAGTGGGGACTCAGAGTCCCGCCTCTATCCCACGAGATCACCAGTCAGATACGTGAGTTTACTCCACCGGCAGGCAATATCCTGCGGAATCCTGTCGACTACTCACAGTCAATGATGTACCCCGAGAAGGTAGCCAGAACTATTGATATTATCATGCAGTGGGAAGGAACCGACTTCCTGGTCTGGTTTATGAGACTGGGGCAATCTCAGCAGGCGAGTGGTCTGAAAGACAATCCGCTAATGATAGGGGATCCGTTTTCTGAAAGTGGCAGGGCATCTTCAAAGCCATTAGCAATAGTGCTTGAACCCAGTATCCTCCCGGAAGAATCCAAGGGGATTTTTGCCCTTCTGCAGAAGTACGTTTCATCTGGGCTACCCGTTTACTACTCCTTTGAAAGCGCTGCCAATGCTATTGACCTGGTGTTGAGCTATTACGAGAACCGGTCCGTGTGAGGTTACCGTCATCCATCTTATTTTCGCCTGACAGTGATGTGAATTGCGCTATTGCTGGAACTAAGCGGTTTCCCGGGATGAGAAAGCTTCGTTAACTCTATCAGTCAGTTTTCCGTACTTATGCTATTGGCTATAGCATAGTTGGTCTGGTACAACCCTGCCAGTCAGTTGAAGGACTACACAATAAGATGAAATGTATAATCCCTCACTGCTTGACATCCTCATCCTTCAGTCATAGACTATGGGCACTTGTCCAGTGCAGAGGCGTTTACCATGAAGTATCCAAAGCACCAACGCATTGTTTGATAGCAGTAATACACACACGGAGGTCGAAATGCCAATAGCCAATATCAATGGGGTAGACCTGAACTATGAAGTCAGTGGTCAGGGACCAACGGTGGTCTTCCTTCACGGTTACACTGGCAGTACGCAGGATTGGGTAAAACAGATAAGGGTCCTATCCTCACAGTACCAGGTTATTGTGTTGGACCACCGTGGACACGGTAAATCATCAGCACCATCACGGGAGGAAGACTACTCGGTGGAGATTCTGGCAACTGACACTTTTACTCTCTTTAATATGCTGGGTATTACAAAGTGCTGCCTTGGTGGGCACTCTCTGGGTGGTTTCACTACTCTTCAGTTTACTGTAGAGCATCAGGATATGCTTGCCGGATTAGTATTAGTGGATACCTCCAGCGGGCAATTTGGTAGAGACGCAAATTACGCTCAACTGAGGCAGAAATTAGATGAACTGGCACGTACACAGGGTATGGAAGCCGCCTTTGAATACGATGCTTCAAATAATCCTATGCGAGTGGAGAAGTTCGAGAAATATCCCGAACAGAGGGAAATCACACGGCGGAAAATGCTCCAGACTTCTGTTGATGGCTACATCTATATGTCTCGGGCCATCAGTAAATGGGAGCCTTTGACAGAGAGACTCTCTGAAATCAAGGTACCGACTCTCATCTTTTGGGGTGACGAGGACTTACCATTTGAAGAGCCTTCCAGGATTATGAACGAAGGAATCGCTGATTCTGAACTAGTGACGATTGGCGGTGCTGGTCATAATCCTCACGAGGAAGCCCCTGATATCTTCAACGAAACTCTGCTCAAGTTCCTCGGTAGAATCAAGTGGTAGAGACCGTAGATAAGCCTGTATATAGCCTTCGTGAAGGGCTCATAGTGTATCCACGCCAACACTGACCTTGCCGCTGATGGTGGCACTATACTCCATACTCATACTGCTATAATACTGGTGTTTATTATGAGATAGATGGAAGACCGTAAATGAATCAGTCTATTCTCTCATACACCCTACCTTATCCAACCTAACTGAGTTGAATAGTATTAGTCATGAAATTCTATAAAAGAACATTTAGCAGCCCAAAGGAACTCTTTGCTGACCTGTTCTTTCCGATTAGAAATAGGAAACGATTGAAGGAAGCAACGAATAAGGAATTGTTATCACCAGCCTTCCGGGAAAGGCTCATGTTGGCTGTAACCGCAGTAGACGGCTGTCGTTATTGTTCTTACTTTCATTCCAAGCAAGCGTTGAAAAGTGGGGTTACTCCAGAAGAGATTAGCCAGCTATTGTCAGGAGATGTTGATAACTGTCCAGAAGAGGAAGCTGTGGCCGTAATCTATGCGCAGCATTGGGCTGAATCCAATGCTTATCCCGACCCTGAAGCGGTCCAGAAGTTGCAGGCAACGTACGGTATCCAAAAGACAGAAGTCATCCATTTAATGCTTCGAATGATTCGTCTTGGCAATTTACTGGGTAACACCTGCGACTACTTGCTATACCGTTTATCATTCGGGAAGTGGCGACGATAGATACAGTGTGGCTTCTTGTTATCATGAAGCCA
>DUES01000154.1 GCA_011192055.1 Dehalococcoidia bacterium | reverse complement strand
TATCCGGGTAAACGGGCAGATAAAGTATCTCTGCTTCAACAAGGTCCTGGAAGAAATGAGTCCCGTATGACACTTCCGGCTCATGTCCTGCTTCTATCTGCGCCACCTCAACAAGCACTGCTACGTTGTGAATATCGTTGTAGCCTACGTTTACGCCGAGGTCTATATTGCTGCTGCCCCATCGACCCGGTCCCATTGCCAGTATTCTTCCTTCACGCTGGTGCAGTATCTCATTCAGTTTGCCTATTACGCGCCCCAGGGTCCTCTTGTTACTTGAGTTGGACATTCCGGCATATTTTGCGGGGTCAATATACAGGATATAACGAATATCGCTGATGATACCTGCACTTATAGCACGGTCCGAACGAAACAGTATCCGCTCCGGCGGCAGCCCTTCGGGCAGAGTGATTTCAGCGTCAACCGTTCTCGGTACCCGTAAAGACCGGCACTGCAACAGGTTTACCTTTACATTACCCTCTTCATCAACATAGGCCGTAAATTCCACATCTACGGGCTGTCTCCAGGCTTTTTCAATCTTTGCCAATGCCTCGCCGATTATGTCAACAAATCCGGACTGCCCGATAATATTTTTAAAAGTAAGTAAAAGCTCACTGTTCTTGCCCGAAGAAGAAAAGGACAGGTCGCGCAGGTAACCGTCTTCCATCTCCGAGACCAGCAGATTCAGGCCGGGGTATCCCCCTTCCTTTACCACTTCCGTAAATGGTCTGGTCTCAAACTCGTTTGATTCAAGATCAAGAACGTCTACCAGGCGCTGAGAATACTTGGCTATTTCATTTCCTATTTCGGGCCTTAGTTGGGGATGACTGACCGCAATCATCCGCGCGTAATCACTGCTGACACGGTTCACAGCACGGGTACCCATACCAAAAACCAGTCGTATCATTCCCTTCGAAGGGTCAATACGGTCGGTCCATGCATAAAGGTTCCTTGAAAAAGCCACGCCGGCCAGTGTGGGGAAAAAGTACTGCTTATAGGGCATTCCGGATACGCGCTGCACCAGGATTGCCATCTGCTCATCACCCTCTATAAGGCCTCGCCGGTGGCGGTAGGAAAGGGCGTCCGGGTTAAATGAACTGGCATAGACCAGCTTAACCGCCTTCAGGAAAGCCTCCATACGTTCCTCGGGGCTGCCCTGGTTGACACAGAACTCGCTCAGATACTTACCGGCAAAAGCGTCCGTAAAGCTGTCTTCAAGGAGACTGGACGAACGTACAATGATTGGAGCCTGTCCATAGTAGTCCAGCATACCGTTGAATTGCTCAATTATTTCATCGGGGAATTTGCCGTCAAGGAATCTTTTTTCCACGTCCCTGTACTCATCCCAGGTAATTACGCCTGTTTTTGACAGTTCCATCCTGAGTTGAAACAGGTCATTATTCACCAGATATGTAAAAAAGACATCCGACCCGATATGAAACGAATCATGCTGTTCCAGTACCTGTGTGAAGTCAGTCTCACCCGGTTCGGTAACCAGGACTCGCCTGGCCAGGAGCATTCCTGCTGCCTTGCCTCCGATCCGGCCGTACCCGATAAGACGGTTTCGTACCCGTATCAGGTCATCAAGGGTCAGATAGTGGTCTGCAAGCTGATTAAACCTGGGGTGATTTCCAATCATCATCCGGGAAAGGGAGTCCTTAAGCTTTTTAGCTTCCTGGTTGCCTTCTGCGGAACTTTCGCCTGTCTCCTGGTATTGAATCAGTTTGCGGTAGACGGTATCCCAGGGAGCAATTGACTGAGAGCTTATGTCAATAGGCCGATGGCTGACGGTGGTAAGTATTGTCGCTGCATCACCACTTTTAGAAACAGGTTCCCAGCCCTTTTCATCTATCCTGTGCGGTAAAAACATTTGCGGTGAGCGGCGCTGCCAGACCTTTATCGGGTGAACATATATACTGTTTCCGACCTGGTATACGTCTATTAACACCTGGGTAGTATGACGGATACGCGCAACAGCGTTGTGGCTGTGCTGGCCACGCCGTAAAGCAAAATAAGCAACGTCACCAAGTTCAAAAAGATAAGGGCATGTTATCTTGAAGAAATTGGCCAGTAATTCGTCTGTGGCCCATTCACCAACAAGGGCGGACAGGTTGTCAAAGATATAAAATACGTACCGGCCGTTTTCTTCAATTATCCGGTGCACCTGCGTACTGAAGTAATCAAAACCAAGTGTAGGATCTATGCCGGTAATGGTCAGTCCCTCTTGCGGTTTAAGAATCGGCGGGAGAGGAGTGAAGTGAAGATATACACACTTGTGACCATCATGTATAGCCTGCTCTGCAAATGCCCTGGCAAAATATGGATAATCTTCCAGGCGGTCCACTTGCCAGACCACGTTGTCGCCCCACCGCAGGCCCTGCAATAGTTCAGTAAGGGGACCGAGGCCACTGTTGATATTCGTTGCAGTTGTATTCTGCATGTGACCCACCACCGTAGTTAAGGTTAGCGGTTGCCGTATACCGCATTGTATCAGCCCTGACAGGTCATGTCAATACCCCTAATTGTAATACTGAATATTGGTATCGATTGGTATGTCATAGAGGATGTCGTCCGGCTACTGCTGTTACCGGTTTATCTACGTGCTCTATCTATACGGCTGTTTACTATTGTTAGTTGCCGTATTTATGTATATCACCGGAAAGCATGTATCAGGGTAATATATGTTTGAAACGCAGGATGAGACTGGAAATACGGCAG
>DUES01000153.1 GCA_011192055.1 Dehalococcoidia bacterium | reverse complement strand
CTGTAGATGACAGTATCGAAGCTACCATGCACCTTTACCGGCTTGCCGCAGAAATTTCCAACGAGCCGGTCCCCGGAGATACCTGGCAGACTATTGACCTGGATAAAGTACCGCCGGAAATTGAACCACTAACCCCGCTGCAGGCTGACAACATACTGCTGGACCTGTCCGGTATGGAACCTCAAGCGTCCATGTATACTTCTCCCCCCGATGTAGAGTACCGTGGCATGAAAACAGCAGACTCCGGTAATGGCTTCGAAGAGCCGGAGTCTATACGTGAGGATAACACCGGGCAGGGTCCTTCACAGCCAAAGTTGCCGACACCAGGGGAAGATTCCGATATTGATGACATATCAGATATCGGGGCGCTGGCTGCCGATAAGGGGACCACAGAGGAAGATGCTCTCGTATTCGGTGCCAACACGATGAACAGCGAGAACGTCCAGTGGGCTACACAGCCGGAGCAGGCGAATACTGACGATAACAACGAGGGCCCGCTGGAGACCGACGGCCCGTTTTCATACCTGTACAATGAATGGGACTTCCGCGCCAGTGATTACCGGTTGCGGTGGTGCCGGGTCCGGCAGACTCCCCAGGATGAAGGTACTCCGGAATTCTTTGATGCTACCCTGAATGAGTATAAGGACCTTGCCTCATTATTGAGAAGGCAATTTGAGTTGCTCAATCCCCGGTTTTCCCGCAAGGTAAAGAAGCTGCAGGACGGAGAAGACTTTGACCTGGACGCGGTAGTGGACTATGTTATAACCAGGAAAGCCAGGCAGAACCCCGATGGCAAGGTCTACTGGCGGCGAAGCAAGTCGGAACGGGATGTCTCAGTAGCCTTCCTCCTCGATATGAGCTCCTCTACCATCGAGTACATAAACAAGGCACAGGGGCATTCCAGCAGCCAGCCGGTTTTCAGGGACTACAAGGACTACTTTGAGTGGCTGCAGGCAGGCAATGACAGTGTAATCCGTCCCCTGGAATTCAAACGGATTATCGACCTGGAGAAAGAAAGCCTTGTCCTCCTTATCAGGGCACTGGAAAGTATCGGCGATACCTATGCTATCTACGGTTTCTCCGGGTACGGTCGGGAAAACGTGGAGTTCTATATTATCAAGGACCTGGAAGAGGAGTTCTCAAACCGGGTCAAGAACCGTATTGACACCATTTCACCGCAGCATGGTACAAGGATGGGACCGGCCATCCGTCACGCCACCTGGAAACTGGAGCAGCAGGAATCGAAAAGCAAGTTTTTGTTCCTCATCAGTGATGGCAGACCCGAGGACCACCGCTATGGCCAGGACGGGCTCGAAAGGGAGTACGCTATTCACGATACCAAGATGGCGCTGGTGGAGACAAAGCGTAAAGGCGTGATGCCATTCTGCCTGACTATCGACCAGGACGGACATGACTACCTGAAAACGATATGCGGCGACATGGGATATGAGGTAGTCCCTGATATTGAATCTTTGCCCCGCTGCCTGCCCACCCTGTACAGACGGTTTACAACCTAGTGCATCCGGACAGCTTCAGTTATATCAGCTCGTGGTATGCCGGGAAACCGGGGAGGACAATAACAAATGATATTCAGTGCTATAGCTGCCGTTGTCATTGGTTACCTGCTCGGTTCTATCCCTTCGGCGTACATTGCAGGCCGTCTTAAGAAAGGGATTGACATCCGCCGGACAGGCGGCGGCAATATGGGTGCCCTGAACGTGATTCGCGAGGTGGGCACGGTTGCCGGTTATCTTGTTTTTATTGCCGATATCGCCAAAGGTTCACTGGCGGTACTGGTAGCCCAGTGGCTGGGCGTGTCCCAGATATGGGTCCTTGTTGCAGGTTTTGCCGCACTGGTCGGGCATAACTGGCCGGTTTTCCTGCAGTTCAAGGGCGGCAGGGGTGGTGCTGCCGCAATGGGATTGTTCCTTGCCCTGGTCCCCCTTGAATTCGCCATCAGTTTCGGAGTGATAGCCGTGGTCGTTATTGTCACCAGTAATCCCGCACTGGGCCAGGCTCTCGGGATTGCCAGCCTGCCCCTGATAATCTGGCAACTGAACGGCTCCGGGATGCTGGTCAGCTTTTCCCTGGCAGTCTTTGCTTTTCTGGTCTTCAGGTACGCACTGGCAGGACTCAGGAGAAGTAAAGAAGGTGTAGATATTAAAAAAGGCCTGATTTTCAGCAGGGACTACCACTTCTGGCAAGTCAAGAAGAAATAAAAAACAGGGGACACAGGCAGACACGGGCAGAAAACAGTCCTACAAACCCCTCATCCAGCTTCATCGGTTGAGACGCTCTCGTATTGAAGTCTATTACCGGACCCGGGAAACAGTTGACAGTCGGTTCTTGTGTATTTATTATGAATAGCAACTCACGAAGGGTCAGTATACCTTTTTGCAAATTAAAATAGAAATGCCCCGGCAGCATCCTGTCCGGACCGAACCATGAAAGAACCGTTGATTGAGCCGACTGGAAGGTGATGATGACAGGCACAACGCAAAGAGTACCGTACATGGACTGGGTAAGGGTGCTGACGGTGCTGCTGCTTGTCCCCTTCCACTCAGCGCTTCCCTTCATCTATGGGTATTACTGGTGGATTTACAGTGACCAGAAGAACCTTGCTGCCCAGGCTCTAGTTAATGTCCTGGACCAGTACCACATGCCGCTTCTCTTTCTCGTTGCCGGTGCAGCCACCTGGTTCTCACTTGGCACCAGGTCGAGCAGAGAGTACCTGATAGAAAGAATAAAACGGCTCTTTGTACCTATCGTGTTTGCAGCACTGGTTTTCGTGGCGACCAATCATTTCCTCTCGCAGTATCACTACTATCACCTTGACCCTGAAAACCAGATGCTGGCGAAGATAGGCTTACTGGAACCCTTTGGTAACTTCCTGCAGCACTACCCGACCATACTGCAGGAAAAACTTATACCATTCACCGCCGGATGGAACCCGGGACTTCTCTGGTTTATCTGGTACCTTCTCATCTACACGCTGGTATTCCTCCCGCTTTTTCTTCTTATCCGCAGGAAGGGCAGCCGTTTTCTCTCCCGGCTGGCAGCCTTCTTCGAGAAACGTGGCGCGGTCTTCCTGCT
>DUES01000152.1 GCA_011192055.1 Dehalococcoidia bacterium | reverse complement strand
ACATTCCGGGAAGGAGGCAGGACATGACCTATCACGTAACATTGATACCCGGCGATGGCGTTGGTTCCGAAGTTACCGAAGCCACTCGCAGGGTCATTGAGGCTACCGGTGCGAGTTTTGACTGGGATGTTGTTACGGTGGGTTCCGCCGCTCAGGAAACGGCGGGTACGCCCCTGCCTGAAACCGTACTGGAATCCGTCCGGCAAAACAAAGTTGCCCTGAAAGGCCCGGTAACGACACCGGTCGGCTCCGGGTTCAGGAGTGTCAATGTAGCCCTGCGCAAAGGACTGGGTCTTTATGCCTGCCTGCGACCCTGCAAGACCTATCCGGGGATACCGTCACCCTTTAAAAATATTGACCTTGTCATTGTCCGGGAGAATATAGAAGACCTTTATGCAGGCATCGAGTTTGAACGCGGAGCGGAGGATACGGCGAGGCTGATAGAGTTTATCTCGAAGAGTGGTGATGAGGCTGTACTGCCGGACTCGGGCATAAGCATCAAGGCGATTTCGGAGACACGCAGCCGGAGAATCGTCGAGTTTGCCTTCGAATATGCACGGCGACACAACCGTAAGAAGGTAACTGCGGTTCATAAAGCCAATATCATGAAGTATTCTGACGGTCTGTTCCTGTCTGTTGCACGGCAGGTAGCAGAGAACTATACGGATATCGAGTTTGAAGACAGGATTGTGGACAATATGTCCATGCAACTGGTACAGAAACCCAACCTGTATGACGTCATCGTGGCTCCCAACCTCTACGGTGATATCCTGTCCGATCTCTGTGCCGGACTCGTTGGCGGACTTGGTCTCGCACCCGGTGCCAACCTCAGCGATGAGCTGGCAGTTTTTGAACCGACTCATGGCAGTGCCCCGAAGTATGCCGGGCTTAACAAGGTGAATCCGATGGCAATGATGCTCTCCGGTGTAATGATGCTGCGGCACCTGGGAGAGACAGACAGGGCTGACCGCCTGGAAAAGGCAATAGCCGGTGTTATTGCCGAAGGTAAGAATGTTACCTATGACCTCAGGCCGGGGACTCCGGAGACAGCCACAGGCACCTCGCAGGTAGCTGACGCGGTAATAGAAAAGCTCAACGGTAAATAAATTCCCCCTTAACTCCTTTGAATCTGTACCTCTTGAACTCTCCGAGGATACGTATACCATAATACATAGTGTATTATATATATAATTCATGCACATATAAGATATTAAGATTAAGAAAAAGAAGACAATGTATTGTATAATTAATGATATCGGAGGGTATTATGAATAAGATATACATTATTGATGTAACCAACAGGGACGGTGTTCAGACAGCGAAACTCGGACTGTCCAAGCTGGAAAAGACGATGATTAACATGTATCTCAACGAGATGGGCGTGTTCCAGTCGGAGTTTGGTTTCCCAACCACGCACCATGAATCGCACTACCTGCAGGCTAACCTGGAGCTTGCCCGGATGGGAGTCCTGGGCCCGATGCGCCTGGAAGGATGGATGAGGGCACTTTCTGAAGATGTAGAGCTGTGTTTCAAGTATGTACCGGATATCGGGCACCTTAACCTGTCCATCTCCACTTCGGACCAGATGATAACAGGCAAGTTTCTCGGCAAAAAGGACCAGCAGGATATCATTAACCTGATGGTTGGCGCAGTTGACACCGCCAGGGCTCATGGTGCGGAAACAGTGGGTGTTAATGCCGAGGATGGTTCGCGGACAAATCTGGATTTCCTGATGCGATTTGGTGTTGCGGCAAGGGAAGCCGGGGCAACGCGTCTCCGTTATTGTGATACCCTGGGATATGACAGTCCGTTTACGATTTATGACACGGTTAAAGCCCTGGCTGAAGGCGTTGGTTTGCCTGTCGAGATCCACTGCCACGGCGACCTCGGGATGGCGGTAGCAAACTCTATCGCCGGTGCCAAAGGAGTTATAGACGGGGGGCAGGATGCCTATATTAACACCACCGTTAACGGTATCGGTGAGCGTGCCGGTAATGCCGATCTCGTTGCCGTCCTTCTGGCGGTAACAAAGGTCAAGGGATTCGGTGAGCAGTATCAACTTGGCAGCAGGATAGACCTGATGAAGTCATGGAGAATCGCTAAATATGCCAGTTACGCATTTGGTGTCCCGATACCTATCAATCAACCCGGCGTAGGTGCCAATGCTTTTGCCCATGCCTCCGGTATCCATGCTGATGGCGTGCTTAAAGACCCGGACAACTATGAGTTGTACGGATTTGAGGAGCTTGGCCGGGGCGAACCGGAACTGGTAGAGACCGGGCGTGAGATTTGCACCGGGCGTTATGGCGGTATAAGTGGTTTCAGGCACGTGATGAACGAAATCATGGGAGAAGAATCGGTCCATTTCAGCACTGCTGAGGAGGCTGAGAGGATATTGGAACTGGTACGCTATGCCAACGTACTTGCCCAGAAACCGCTGGTCGAAGACGAGTTACTCTTCATTGCAAAGTACCCTGATATTGTCAAGCAACTCCTGACGATGATACCGCCGGAATAGCATGTTGTCTTACTATGTGTGTTAACCGGTTATTGATGTACTGTGGTACCCGGTAAGATATAAGAGCGCCGGTAATCGTACAGTATGTCATTGCGAGCAGAGCGAAGTAATCTGTAACGAAGGAAAGAGACTGCTTCGTCGCTGGCACTCCTCGCAGTGACAGTTTGTGCCTGTCATTGCGAGCGAAGCGAAGCAATCTTGTTCGTGGACTTTCTTTGTGGATTGGAGAGTAAGGGGGACACCCCCTTGGACCCCCGTTCCAAAGGGGCACCGCCCCTTCTGAGGGGCGCTCCCTCTGGACACCCCAAAACGGTGTGATGGGCAGTTACTGGCAGGGATTATCTGCACCTTAGAATGGGCCGCGTTTTCAGGGCAACATAGTACCCTGGTTTACGATTGTT
>DUES01000151.1 GCA_011192055.1 Dehalococcoidia bacterium | reverse complement strand
GGTCAGGTCAGGGAGTAACTACAACCAGATGAGACAGGCGTCGGACGTCTTAGCCGGGGTATCAGGTGTCTCGCTTGCGCCGATTACGAGTGACTTGAGCTTGTCCTACAAAGAGATACTTCAGAAATTTGTCTCTGCGGAGGAATTACTAATACAAAATGTAGAATCCCTTGTGAAGATAGTAGCTCCAC
The DNA here is from genome assembly GCA_011192055.1 of Dehalococcoidia bacterium. The sequence goes on along the minus strand of DUES01000151.1, from coordinate 4,929 downwards.
TGGGTATCAGCCTGGAGGAGTTGATGGAGATGATGGATACCGACCTGGAAGAGTTACTGGCATCGCTGGACATCGACCTGGAGGAGTTGCTGGGGTTGACGGATATCGAATTGATGGCGATACTGGAATCCCTGGACATTGACCTTGAGGAGCCGCAGAAACCAACGGAAATCACGATTGATGTAAGGCCGCTGAATGCCTTTGTGGGTGATAGTATTCATTTCGAGGGTACCCTTAGCTCGGAAACAGGACTACTGGCTGAAAAAGATGTTGATATCCAGGTTAACGGCTCCACGCATCTAACCGTCAGGACGGATTCCCGGGGACGCTATGAGGGAGTGCTGCCGGTCCCGTACCACTACGTACCGGTGCTGAGTCTGCAGTCTCTCTATTATCCCCGCGGCAACGATGTTGGCCGCTACCTCGCCTCTCTGAGTCCACTGGTGACACTCGAGGTCCTGTTTCACAAGGCTGCGCTCGGCCTGGATGTAGCTGATAAGGCATATCCCGGGCAGGAAACTACCATCATCGGAAGCTTCGACTATAGTGACACGATGCCACCGATGGAGAGAAGCATTGAGGTCTACCTGGATGATGCCCTGGTCGTTGAGGCTGTGGTATATGGCAGCACATTCTCGCAGCAAATCGAACTGGCCGCCACTACGGAAACGGGTGAGCACACAATTACCGTTTCCTCAGCGGGGAAGGATAGATACGCACCTGTAGCGAGCAGTACTTCTTTGAACATCGTCAGAGCCACACCGGTTATGGATATTAACCTGCCAGGAATTATTGTGACGCCGGGAGGAGTTAACCTTCTGGGAACACTTAGCTCGGAGATGGGCTTACTGAGCGGGGCATCGCTGATATTCGAGCTGGACAAATCTTGCGTAGAGGCAGTGAGTACGGCAGTCGGCGACTTTAATGTCAGACTGCCCATGGGGATGAACCTGGCTCTGGTAGGTTCGCAGGATTTAACAATAGATGTGGTTCCTCAAGAACCGTGGAATGCCCCTACCAGAATTGTGCAGCAGGTTCTGATGATTAACGTAGTTAACGTTGGTATTCTCGTTGTATTGCTGGCGGTTATGGGCGTTTACCTGCCAGGCAGACTGAAAGGAAGGTTTGGCGCGTTTGGGAGAAGAGCCCCCGGACCCGCTGTCAGGTCACCCCAGCCTGTATTGACCCCCTTATATAATACTGAAGTGGAGCCCCTTGTCCCGGGAGCGGAGGAGGAATCCAGCCGGGTGCTGGAGAGCCGTATCCTTGGCTGGTACCGCATAGTGGCCAGACTCCTGCGGCGTATTACGCAGGTCCTGCAAAAGCCCCAGCAGACTCTGAGGGAGTTTGCCAGCGAATATGGTGGAGCGCTCGGGCCGGCGGCCGGCTATTTCACCGAGTTGACCAGGATAGTTGAGAAGGTGCTGTATTCCAGGCACAAGCCCACCCAGGAAGATGCGGAGAGGAGTAGACACCTGTCCAACACAATAGAGGGGGTTTTCAGAGATGAAGACCACTAGCCTTCTGCTGGGCGTGGTTGTTCTGGTACTGGTCCTCTCGATACTGTGTGTGCGCTTCCTGCCGTCGACACAGGATTTCATGGTGCACAACGATATATGGAACGGAGTCAAGACGTTTTGTGATGAGTTCGGGGCAGTCACTGTAGATTCACTGGACGACCTGCCGGATTCATCAGAGAACACTGTCCTGATACTTATTCCGTATATTGAGTTGGGTAGTGAGGAATTATCAGCAGTGGCACAATTTTTGGATGGTCGTGGTACCTTGCTCTTAATGGATGACTATGGCTATGGAAATCAGGTCCTGTCATATCTGGAGATGGATACCCGTTTCAGTAACCGTCCCCTGCTCGACCCTCTCTTCAACTTCAAGAATCTCCGGCTGCCAAGGGTAACAGATTTCAGTCCGGAGGTGAGTGAGGCTGGTATCAGTACTATCGTGTTGAATCATGCTACCATACTGACTGATACTGTGGAGTCCTCTGTAGTTGCCCGTTCCTCGGTTTCCAGTTTCCTGGATATAGATGAGAGTGGGTCACGGGAAGAGGAAGAACCTCTGGGTCCTTTCCCTGTGGCAGCACGGTTTCAGGTCAGGAATGGGGAGGTTATTGTGGTGGCAGACCCCAGCATTGTAATAAACAGTATTATCGGCCGGGACGATAACTATACCTTCGTCAGGTATCTTACCAGTCATAATGGTCAGCAGCAGGGCATCCTGTTTACAGCTTCGCATCTCCCAATGGCTTCGCTTGATGTGTCAAAAACAGGGCTGACTAAACTCCAACCAATCCTTGCGAGTCCGGCGGGGTTATTGATTACCATTTCACTCGTATTTATTACTGTTTCCAGGTTTACGTTTAAAAAAGGAGGAACCATTGGACAATATTAGGAAATTCTCTGACCTCTACACGAGAGTTACTGATGAGGTTTCTAAGGCAATAATAGGCAAGCACGAGGTAACCAGGATTCTCATGATTGCCCTGATTGTCAAAGGGCATGTTCTGATTGAGGGGTATCCGGGCACCGCAAAAACCAAATTGGCCTAGAGCTTCGCAGATGCAATAGGCGGTAAGTTTAACCGGATACAATTCACGCCGGACATGATGCCGGCCGATATAACCGGCTTCTACCTGTATTCTCCAACCGGTGATTCGAGGTTCGTTGACGGCCCGATTTTTGCCAACGTAGTGCTTGCCGATGAATTGAACCGGACAACACCGCGAACACAGGCAGCCCTTCTCGAAGCAATGCAGGAAAACCAGGTTACTATTGAGAAGCAGACTTATCCGCTGACAACGCCTTTCATGGTTATTGCCACACAGGTTCTGACCGGAGCAGAGGGTACATACCCGCTTACCGACGTTCAGGTGGACAGATTCCTGCTTCGAGTTTCAAGTGAGCATTCGCCGGTGGATGTGGAAAAAGAGATAATCAGTAACATTGACCGGATTGATGAACCGGAGATTCATCCCGTATCTACCCCGGAGGAAATAAAGGAATTACAGGCATTGGTCAAAGGAATTCACGTATCACCCGGCATTGTCGAGTATATCGTTTCGATTGTGGATAGCCTGCGCTCCGACCCTGATGTCCTGGCAGGGCCAAGTATCAGGAGCGGTATAGCCCTTTTCAAGTGCTCCCGTGTGCTGGCTGCTCTGGATATGCGTGATTTTGTGATACCTGATGACATCAAATACCTTGCGCGTCATGCCCTGGAACACAGGATATTAATTAAACCTGAGGCGGAGATGGATGATGTCAGCCCTGAGATGATAGTAGACAGGATTCTGGAAAGTGTGCCGGTACCCGGAATCGAGGCATGATAAAAATCGATGACCAACGTGTCATAACACCACTGAGGATATACGTCGGTGCCGCGCTGATAGCAGCAGCCGTATTTTCCTCTCCGGCACTGGCCTTTGTGCCTATCGTGCTGCTGGTCTGGTACCTTTGCCTCAGGCGGTGGCCCGCTGGCCCTACTGTGAATCTACTGACGGAGTATTTCACGTTTCTGTCAATAGCGGTACTATTGACTCCGCAGGTGGGCACTCTCTTCGCCACTCTCATTGCGTTGCCAGTGATGGTCCTCGTCGATATTAGTCTGAGAAGGTCTACCGGGGTTGCGGTATTCAGGGACACCACTTACAGTCGGCGGCCAACCGATACCGGCATTATCTTGCTGGTGATAACGTTCTGTGTGCTGGGTATTTCGCTGCTGTTAAGTAATCTATCCCTGCTGATTGCCTGTGCGGTTGCCGCCGGATATCTCGGAGTCTTATACATAACCATTTTCCTGCGTCTGCCACTGAAGCCGGTACAGGAGATTCAGACTTACCAGCGGATGGTGGCCGGGTCGGAGGGTCATCTCAATATCGAACTGACCAACCGAACCGTAATAGGCGGGCAGTTTCTTGTAGTTTCACCGTATGAATGGCTAAAGGTGAGTACCAGCAGGCTGTCACTGAAGGAACAGAAGCTGGCGGTGAAGGTCTCGCTATCACCTCCATTGGCAGGGCCGTCGGTTGTCAAACTCGTCGGGTACTGTACTGACCGCTGGGGGTTGCTGCAGGTCAGATTCGAACTGGAACCGGTACGCCTGTTAGTTATCCCCAGAGCAAGATATGCTGCCTGGCTGGCACAGAGGTACCTTACCACAACGAAACCGGGGTCACTGCCCCTGATTACGGATGTGGCGGTATTGAGGCCGATGTATGGATTAAGGAGGGGAATCGAATACTACGGCAGCCAGCAGTACCAGCCAGGCGACAGTCTAAAGAATATCGACTGGAAGCATTCTTATAAATACAATGAGTTAATAGCCAAGGAGTTCGTTGAGTTCCACGGACAGTCTGCCTTAATCATGGTGAATTTAGCTGTTGGGAATGCCGAGGAGGCAGACCAGTTAGCATACAAGATAATAGTCACTGCATTGTCGCTGGCACGGGAGGGCATTCCGGCTGCACTGGCCGTCTACGATAATGAGAATGTTAAGCTGACCACTGCAACACTGGCGCCACGAAGACTATTATTTCGGGGCTTACAGATTTCCAGAGAAATGATTACCACTGTTAACCCGCAAAGATATCTGAACCCGCCTGACGTAGTCAGACTGCGGGCCGATATCGGGCGGGTAACATCCGTGGGAAGCAAAGCCTCCGAAGCACTGCTTCAGTTGCTGCAGTTGGAATACAGAAACCTTGACACCGATGCCAAACTCAATCCGGCCACGAGGGCGCTGACGAGTGCCTTCGCCAAGGTGAGCAAAGAAGCCACTGTTGTACTGATATCGCACCGCAACCACGATGCAGGGGCACTTGCATTCCTTACCTCTAATCTAACCAGGTCTGGCATGGCTGTTATCAGTGTGTAGTTGGTTGTCAGAATCCTTGCGTGTTCACGCATGATGGTG
>DUES01000150.1 GCA_011192055.1 Dehalococcoidia bacterium | reverse complement strand
CCGCACCGGTCATGAAGCGCCAGGGCTCCGGGAGCATCATCAGTACTGCCAGCGTTGCCGGTCTGCAAACAGGTTACGGTGCTCATCCCTACAGTACCTGCAAGGCAGCCATAATCCATCTGACACGGTCAGTAGCCATGGAGCTGGGTATCAGTGGTGTGCGCGTAAACTGCATCTGCCCCGGAGGCATTGCCACGGGCATTTTCGGTAGAGGTATCGGTCTTTCCGCCGAGGATGCCGACAGGATGGCGGAATTCTTAAAACCTGTTTTTGCCGACCTGCAGCCTATCAGGCGTTCCGGTCTCCCCGAGGACATTGCTCATGCCGCACTATGGCTGGCGAGCGACGAATCCAGCTTTGTCAACGGTCATGCTATGGTAGTTGACGGTGGCCTCACCGGGGGACGACTATGGGCCGGGGATGATCCGGAGGCTTCACCATTAATGACTGCGATAATGCAGGCTTTGGAGCAGTTACCACCAAAGGACCAATAGTAAGGATGGTATATTACGGCATAGGTAGCTGACCACTAACAAGGACCGGTTATTCCACCTACGTTTTTTCAGGTCTTCCTTCAGCAGAGGTTCTTTTACTGTCAGCGTGCAATCCGCCGGATATCATGCCACCAGCAGAAGCCCCACGGTAGATGCACAGGGGATATCAGCCGGGTCATTAGTGGAACCCCCGATATATACCAGGTCCCAGCCAAGGGGCAGGACGGTACCGATTATGTCGATGGCCATTGCTTCCATAGCCGGACGGACTTTCAGAAAACTGCGGCACCCCCTGCCCTGAAAAACGGCACACGGCCGCCCTGTGTTCCCGCTGCTGTTACTCTCATCCCCTGCAAATGGCAGCCCGGTACAGCGGCCCGACACCAGGCCGCTACAGGGACCGCCCCCAAAACTCACTGCCTGCCTGTAACCCATACTGTTTGCCCAGGTTTCGGCCTGGTTACAGACGGTATTATTGAGTAAGAAATGCTTACCTGCTCTTTGCGTCCAGTCCACTCCGGTGAAATCTTCTACCGGAACACCAAGCTGAAATATAACCGCATACCGGAAACTGTGGATGACCCTTTCACATTCGTCAACCGGCGGAGTATTCGGTGGACAGAGAGGGCTGGTATTGTAACCGAAACACACCGGGTATTTGCACTTCCAGCGGACCCTGTCGTTCACAATGATATCACTGGCTGAGAGAACAGCTGCCCTGTCGACTCCCTCCAGGCCTTCAATTCTCCCAACCAGGGTCTTCAGGTCCTGCTGCAGTTGCTGCTCAAACGCCTTTTCCTTCTGGTAAACCGGCATGAAGTCTTTCTTGATTTCCGTCATTTCTTCCCTCCTGAAAAAAATACCACGAGCCAGCATTCCCTCCGGATTTTCATATCAGGATTGTGTGGTAATTCGAGTTTAGTCCGTAAAGAACGGTATCAGTATACTTGAGTCCGTTATGTACAACAACCACCCTGTCCGGGAGAGGCTATTCCTGCCACTATTCAAGTCCGGAAGTTACCCTTCCTGAGACTGCGCTCTTCTTGACATATCCAGCGCTGTCAGCGTATCATCGGTGCTAAACAGCAATGGACATGAGCAGTATAAACCTCGGAAGACCTACCGGCGGTATTAACAGATTTACCGTGATAATGAACTTACTGTCAGCGCCAGTCGGCTGTCCCCCATCCCTGCGACTCCAGGGAACGTGAGGATGCCGGGAGAACTATCCGGTTAACCTGACGAAAGTGAAGAAGGAACGCAGCAACCAGACGGAGAAGTCCATCCTGAATGCACTGCGTAAGGCTGCCCGGAACGGGAATGAAAACCTGATGTCCTGTTTCATCGACTGTGTCAAGGCATAGGCAACAATCGATGAAATTTATAATGTACTTCGGAACGTATTCGGTAACTGAAAAAAGGAGTAGGTCATGTCGGGAGACCTGATATTGGTCGAAAAACAGGGGAACATCTGTACGCTAACAATCAACCGCCCCGAGAAACGAAATTCCGTTAATCCCGAAACACTGCTCCAACTGGGGGATACTCTCAACAGTCTCAAGGAAGATGGTGAGACAAGGGTGATCATCATCCGGGGCAGCGGTGAAAGTGCATTTTCTTCCGGCTATGATATCGGTAGACTTGGTGGTGGCACATCTGAGCCGGAAGGTCCGCGTCGGGACGCATTCAAGTACTGTTTAGACAGCATCCAAGACTTTCCCTATCCTGTTATTGCCATGATATACGGTTATGCCGTTGGCGGCGGACTTGAGATAGCAGTAACATGTGATATTCGCCTTGCCGCTGATACCGCCCGGCTGGGCATAACACCGGCCAGGCTGGGTGTTGTGTACAGTGCTGCCGGAGTAAACAGGTTCCTCAACCTGGTAGGTATTTCCCACACCAAAGAACTCTTCTATACCGGCAGGATTATCGATGCCGAGAGGGCACTGGATATCGGCCTGGTAGACCATGTTTATCCGGTGGAGGAGCTTCACAGAGCTGCGTACGAACTTGCACAGGAGATTGCGCATAATGCCCCTCTTACCATACGTGGAATCAAGACCACAGTCTCCAAACTGTTAAAACGCACGGCACCCGGCCCCGAAGATGAGGCTGAACTTGCCCGTCTCCAGGCAGAGGCTTACCGCAGCGACGACCTGAAAGAGGGGCAAAAGGCCTTCCTGGAAAAACGCAAACCAAGATTTACCGGACACTAGGAGGAACGACAGAATGGAAACCGCACTGGCCGGCGCCCGAGTCCTGGACCTCACGAGGGCCCTTGCAGGGCCTTATTGCACCATGATACTGGGAGACCTGGGCGCTGATATCATAAAAATAGAGGCAGTTGCAGGTAGAACAGACGTCACAAGCCCACACTCTTACAAAGGGCAGGACAGCTACTTTATGAGTGTCAACCGGAGTAAAAAGAGCGTCACCCTGGACCTGCGAACTGATAAAGGCAGAGAGGTCTTCTATGACCTGGTGAGGGTTTCCGACGTGGTGCTGGACAACTTCAGGCCCGGTGTACTGGAGCGGCTGAAAGCTGATTACGATACACTTGAAAAGCTCAATCCCCGCATAATTTGCTGCTCCATCAGCGGCTATGGTCCCAGCGGACCCTACCGGAACCTGCCTGCCTATGACCTCGTAGCTCAAGCCATCAGTGGCTCAATGAGTATTACGGGTGAACCGGGGAGACCTCCGGTAAGGTCGGGAGTAGCGATTGGTGACCAGGGCGCAGGCATGTTTGCCGCCCATGGCATTCTGGCCGCCCTCTATGCCCGAGAACAGACCGGTAAGGGGTGTAAAGTAGAAACATCTCTCCTTGAAGCAATGATAGCACAGCTGGCCTACGAGGCCAGCCTTTACCTGCTGACCGGAGTTGTACCGGATCCAGTCGGTGCCGGGCATCGGTTTTTACCATTCTATAATGCCTTCAGGACCGGTGACGGTTACCTGGCAGTTGCCGCTATCAACAAGTTCCCGGCCCTGTGCCGGGCACTGGGAAGAGAAGACCTCATCAATAACGAGCGCTATGCAAATCATGAGACAGGAGAGCACCGGGATGAACTCATTGCCATCATGCAGGAAGTTTTTTTAACCGGGACTACCGATGAGTGGCTGAAAATCCTGCACGAAAATGACGTGCCCTGCGGTCCGGTGAATACGCTGGATAAAGCCCTCACAGACCCCCAGGTACTCGACAGGGACATGGTAGTCACGATTGACCATACCCTGGGTGGCCAGATACAGCAGACCGGAAACCCGATTAAAATATCCACTACACCGCCGGAGTTACGGCGGAAATTCCAGTCGCCGCCAACACTGGGTGAGCACACCACGGACGTACTGGTGCAGGTATTGGGATATTCAAAGGAAAAAATAGACAATTTAAGGCAGGAAAAGGTAATCTAACAAGAGGCCGGATATCACCGGCATATACCGGAAGAAAAAAAGACCAATGAAGAAAACGGCTACAATAAACGACCTTGTTGAGCGATTACTCGCCGGGGACCAGCTGGCACTTGCCCGGCTGATTACTTACGTGGAACGCGATACTGAAGATGTCCCCGAGATAATGCGCCTTATCCATCCCCACACCGGGAAAGCCCACTGCGTAGGCATCACGGGGCCTCCGGGTGGCGGTAAAAGCACCCTGGTGGACAGGCTGGTCTCCCTGGCCAGGGCTGAAGACCACAGGGTCGGTATCGTTGCCGTCGACCCCACCAGTCCGTTTTCCGGCGGCGCCGTTCTCGGAGACCGTATCAGGATGCAGAAACACTACCTGGACAACGGTGTCTTTATCCGGAGCATGGCAACACGCGGCAGTCACGGCGGACTGCCCCTGACTGCAAACGGTGTCGTCAAGCTGT
>DUES01000015.1 GCA_011192055.1 Dehalococcoidia bacterium | reverse complement strand
CGAAATCGTCGCCATCCCGGACGGCGCGGGTCTGAATACCGGAAAGGTCATTACCGGCTTCCGGTTCTGAATAACCCTGCCCGCAGAATATTTCACCCCTGGCTATCCGGGGGAGGTATTCCTTCTTCTGCTCCTCACTGCCGTGTCTCAGGCAGATATTGCCGAGAAGGCTCATGGTTACACCGTAGTCGTAGGGAGCTATCGGAGTCCGCCAGTATGCCATTTCCTCCATGAAGATAACCCGGCATACGGCACCCAGTTCCAGTCCCCCGTATTTCTTCGGGATGGACAGGCCTGTCCATCCCCTGTCGGCAATCTTCTGTTTGAATGATGCCGCATAGTCCGTGGTTTTACCCCTGTTCTGCAGTTCCGTTTTACAGAACTCGCTGACTTCCTGTCTGAACTGCTCCTGTTCTTCCGTGAAATGATGGTTCATGGTAATATTTGCCTCGTTATTAGACTTCAGGTAATCCCAGACCGTGGGTAGCAATCATGCTCTTTGTATATGAGGGGCTGCCGCGGGTGAAGTCTTGTATTGCATCAAACTCATAATGCCAGCCCATCGTCCCGCCCAGCGGTGTATTGTTCTCTCCACGCCGTAACTGTCCGTTCATTCCCAGAAGCTGCATCGCGGTACTGTTGAACTTCAGCCAGGATTCAACATTGAATACCCTTGCCACTGATGCAATGTGAGAGATATCCAGTCCCCGGGTTTCCATCCAGGCCATTTTGTAGGTGAGTAGGCGCATTGCCTTGATATTGGCGGCCATTTCCGCCAGTTTCTGTCGGATAACCGGGCGCTTGACCGGTGGTATCCCGTCTCTCCTGGTGTTCTTGAGATGCTGTACCAGGTCATCGAAGGCCCGCTGGACTGAACCTACCTCGGCGCCCTGCTCTTTGTGCAGGTAGAACGGCTTATTTGCCAGGTAATACTGATACCCCCTGTTTTCTACACCGATAAGGTTTTCGCAGGGCACTTTAACATTATCAAGAAAGACCTGGTTCGTCCTGTACCCCCCGAGACCCATCATTTGGGTTATGCTGATTCCCGGGGAAGTATTGTCCATAACGAACATACTCAGGCCTTTGTCAGCGGAAGCGTCCGGGTTGGTTCTGGCCATCAGCAGGGTACGTTTGAGAGTGTGGGTAGTGGTAATGAACATTTTTTGTCCATTAATGATGTAGTGATCGCCGTCACGTACAGCCCGGGTCTGAATCCTGGTCATATCGGTACCCGACTCCGGTTCGGTATAACACTGGCCGAAAGCTTCCCCTTCAGTCAATCTGGGGAGCCATGTCTGCTTCTGTTCCTCACTGCCATGCTCCAGGCAAATCCTGCCAAAGACACTGAATGAACGACCGTACAGGCCAAGTGATATCGGGGCCTGGTGGTATGACATCTCCTCATTGAGAATGACGCGGCAGATAGCATCCAAACCCAGACCGCCGTAATTTTCCGGGATGGATAGCCCCAGCCAGCCTTTGTTAATTACCTTCCCGATGAAGTCTGGTGAACTTACCGGGGCCTTTACGTCGCCCGGTAGCTCTTTTTCTAGAAAATCCAGTATTTCCTGCCTGAAATTTCGGTGTTCTTCTCCGAATTTAAAATCCAACCCTGCTACTCACAATAATCTTCTTTACAGTTCAAAGTCTAGATGGTGTGTCTGATAATGTCAACATATGCTTATTTGCCAGGTAAAAAGTGTAGGGCGAGGATACCGCGGAAGAAGCAGGAAAGCTTAATCAGGGACCTGCCCGGACTCTGGGCAGGGGCAGACCTTGAGGAGAGGAGGAAGCTCCTGATTGCGATGCTCGATGCCGTCTATTTTGATACAAGGCAGACAAAGTCAATTGTAGCAGTAAGACCGAAGCCGCCTTTCCGGCCTGTCTTCCGGGTGGCGGCTTCGCGCGAGGGATCCGATATTCGTATCATCAACGAGCCTCTGGAGGGCTCGTCCGTGTTTCTGGTGGAGACGGGGGAGAGTCGAACTCCATCGTACCGAACTGTACATACTCTAGTTAAAGAACGCCGAGCGTTAAGTGTTGAATTCCAACCTGGATCTCTTGGGTGAATTGGTTCGAACAACGGAGAGTATTTAGAAAAATTAAGATTTCAGCTAGTCATCGGCTATAGGAACAAATTGTGCCATTCAAGATAGGAAATGATAGTGAAGGCGTACATTGAAGTAGGAGAAATAGAGAAACTTGAGAATGCGGCACTTTACTTAAGAGATAGGCTTCTCATCAGGCTGCTCTTCCGCCTCGGCTGCAGAGTTACTGAAGCACTTGCTTTGGAGATCAAAGATATCGACTTCACTCGAGGCACTGTAACCATCATACACCTCAAGAGCCGACTTAACCTAAGCTGTTCTACCTGCAATGCAAGGTTGGTCAAGAGCCATAGCTTCTGCCCAAAGTGCGGCTTAAAGGTGGACAGCGCCGTAGCCAGGGAGCAGGAGTACCGCAGGATGAGGACGTTGCCCGTAGACAAAGACACCCGGAAACTGTTGAAGCAGTATGTCAGGCGCGGTGGACCCGTGCAACGGGGCGATAAGAGACTGATCTTCGGCATTAATAGGCATCGGGCCTGGCAGGTAGTGAAGGAGTGTGCTGAAAGAGCAGGGCTACCAAAACTGGTAAATCCCGAAACCGGTAAAACCCACAACGTGTCTCCTCACCGACTCCGCGACGCCTTCGCCGTAAACGCTGTAAAACTTGATGATTCTGGCGATGGGCTAAGGCTCCTTCAAGAACACCTGGGCCATGCCAGCTTTAACACGACTGCCAAGTACAGAAAGATATCCGGCAAGGAACTCCACGACTGGTATCAGAAATTGTGGTAGAGGGGCAACTCATGAAGGTTTCCTTTAAGGAGAGTTATAGTGGTTGAGCCACTAAAGCCAGTGAGAGGCGGATTCCTGCGTCCATTCGGTTGCGGCTGGTTTATCAGGGAGTTCCTTCTGGGCAACGGTCCAAACGGCTCCGCCAGAATAGACCCCGAGGTCGGTGCTCCCCAGGCCGACATCTGTTACCACTATAAGACGGCCCTTATCAAGGCCACTGCCCTGGATAAAGCTACCAGACGCGAGGAGAAACAGGCTCGGCGTGGGAAGCGTGCCATTAGTCCTGAGGATATTGAAAGGCTCACTGAACGATATCTGACTCGCATCCCTTACAAGTCCACTAGTTGCCGCTATCATTCCTTTGTCGTCTACTTCTCCAACCTTCAAAGACTGGGTTGGGTAGAGCCTACCGGCAGGGAAGAGGAGTCT
>DUES01000149.1 GCA_011192055.1 Dehalococcoidia bacterium | reverse complement strand
TCACAGGTAACGGCCCTGAAGTCCGAGCACAAAGAAGAAGTAAAGGACCTGAGGGCGCAGATATCCAGGCTGGATTCAAAGCTGGAGAAAACAGAATCCGAGAAGTCGGCCCTTACGGATGAGCTGACCGGATTAAAAGACCTTTATGGCAGACTGAGGACCGCTATAGCAACCCTTTCGAATACCATACCCTTTCAGGAACTACAGCAGAAGCAGGGAGTGGAACTCTACACGTTTCTCCTGAAGGACTCAAAGGTCCCCGGTGCCGTAATAGATGGTGTGGGGAAATTCATTGACTTTAAAAAATACCTGGAAACAGCCGTAGACAAAGGCGCGAAAGAAGCACAGAAACACGCTGAAGAAATACTGGGGGCGGTTACGGCTGAGTCCTGAACCTCCCTTGTACCGTCCCGCAGTACGTGACTATGCGTGGGGTGCCTGGTCTCCGCTTTGTACCAGTTTATTGACCAGCCAGCCCCGTAGAAGCTCCCGCAGTTCATCGTGGCATTCGCGGAGAAAGTGGCCATTGTCCTTGTAAATCACCAACTCCTTCGGTTCCCCGGCCCACCGGTAAATAAGCCGGGAGCAGTCTACGGACAGGTTACGGTCTCGTTCACCGTGGATAAGCAGCAGGGGTTTGGGAGCAAGCCGGTCTACACCCTGTGCCCCGTAGGTCTGGCTGGAAAGCCCCACCACCGCCTTTACCCGCGTACTCTGTATTCCTGCCTGGATAACCACGGCACCGCCAAAGGAATGACCGACCAGGGCAACCTTTCCAATACCCCTGGTGCCCAGTGCGTACGTGCCTGCAAGTACGTCGGCGATACACGGCCCCAGGTCGCCGGGATAGCGGTAGTCGAGCCGGAAAGACGTAATACCTTCGTTAACAAGCTCCCTGCCTAAGGTCTCGAATATAGCGAAAGAGGGACCGTCCAGTCCGCCCAGCGCACCGCAGACCCATATCACACCGGAGTCGCCATCAGCGGGGTGCAGTATACCACGGATATCACCGCTGTTGGTGGTGATGGTAACGCCGACCATACCTTCTTCGATATGCCGGGTCTGCACACCGGTCAGTATCAGGTCTCCTTGTTTACTCATCTTATTCCGCAGACGGTAACGTTTTCACGTCAGATAGTACTTTACCGCGCACCCAGGAAGCAAATATCCCGATAGTGCAGAAAATGGCGGCATAGGTAAGGCTGTCCTGGAAAGAACTGACCAGGGTAAGCTGGTCCAGTAGCGCAGGAGCAAGGCCCTCACCCGCGAGTGCCACCGAATGAAAAGCCTGCCGGGTGGTATAGATGGTACCAATGATGGCGATACCGCACGATATCCCGACCTGTCGTGTCGTGGCAATCATGGCTGACGCTGTGCTCAGGTTTTCCCGTGGCACTGCTCCCATCACGGCACTGTTGTTCGGGGATGAGAACATACCCAGACCGATACCCAGGATAATAAGTCTTGACAGTATTTCAGTGGTGCTGGAATCCTGCCCCAGCCTCCCGAGCAAGAAAAGAGCCGTGCAGATAAGTGACATACCGACGGTACACAGTATCCTGGAACCTATCTTGTCTGATAACCAGCCACTGGCCGGACCGACCAGCAAAGAAGCAGTCGATATTGCGGCGAGAAGCAGACCGGCCTGGGAGCCGGTACGGCCGATTCCCTCCAAAAGGTAAAATGGCATGAGGAAGGTATTGGATGACGCCGCAATAAACATTATCAGCATGCTGAGCAGACCGGCAGCAAAGGTGCGGTCGTTAAAGAGATGGAATGAAAGTATTGGGTGTTGGACCCTTCTTTCCAGCATTATAAACAGAATAATCTGAAGTCCGGAAGCCCCTGCCAGCAGCAGGGCCGGCACCGATGTAAACCCCATTCGCCCACCAAAGTTGAGGAAAAGCAACAGGCATGACAGTCCGCCAAACAATGTGACGGCACCACCCCAGTCGAACCCGGTAACGGAGCCACTTTTCTCCTGCTCTCTCAGGAACATCCAGCTCATGACCAGACCGATGATACCGACAGGAATCCTGACGTAGAAAATGGCGCGCCAGTCGAGAGCATCGAGGAGGAAACCACCAACTACGGGTCCGCTGAGGAGTCCGGTTGAGACTATTGCGCCCATCAGTCCAAGTGCTTTGCCGCGCTCCTGGGCTGGGAAGACAGCAGTGATAATGGCATTACCAACAGCAATGACCATTGCCGAGCCGATGGCCTGGACGACACGGGCAAGGATGAGCTGGACTACGCTCTGGGACAGCGAACAGAGTACCAGTCCGATCGTAAAGATAGCAAGACCGGAAACGTATACGCGTTTCCTGCCGAAGAAGTCACCCAGCTTACCGATGCTAAGCATGAGACCGACACTTACCAGGAGGTAGGCTACAGTGACCCAGAGGACTATGGACGGCTCTGTGTTAAAGACCTCGGTCAGCCTGGGTAAAGAGATATTAACAATACTGGCGTCCAGGGTACTCATAAAAGTACCGATTGACAGTGACAGCAGTACCAGCCATTTGTAGCTGATACGCTCCTTACCCGGTATCGCCGGCTGGTTCATTTAATGAAGACCTTAATCCCCGTAGTGCGGTAAATCTTTCCGGTCATACTCGGTAACCCGTGCGTAATGGTGACTATTATAGCGCACCTTCAGCCCATTTGTTAGTCGGTGTATCCTGTCCGATGAGGTGTATCCATCGTGTCCGGGGATAAGATGAAATACACCCAATAGTGACACTTGAACAGGAAAATTGAGGCCGGGTAAGGTCCCGTTATATGGGTCAAACGGGTATCCGGCTATTGTTCGGTGTGGTGTTGCAGGTGCCGGAATCAGGGTCCGGGCTGATAGGGCAGTTTAGTCGAGTAAGCCCAGCTCGCAAAGGCGAATCAGCATGGCGGAATTCGGGCCCCTGAAACGTTGCG
>DUES01000148.1 GCA_011192055.1 Dehalococcoidia bacterium | reverse complement strand
CAGATAAACGGGTCGTCTGCATTATAACCGGAAACGGACTCAAGGACGCCGATGCCGCACTGAGAGATACCGGTTCATTTACTCAGCTGCCACCGGACCTGGCGGCTGTTGAGCATGCCCTTGGTCTGGGCTAGGGTTGTCCGACGGCGAATCGAGTAGCTGCTGCTGCTGAACGGAAAGCATAAATGCGACTTCAGGATAGAGACTGCGGGAATTGAAGCGTTTTCATTATGGCTGGATTATGGTTTTCAGTGCGGCCGGTATCCTGGCATCGCACGCCCTCATATTCTACAGTTTTGGTATTTTTCTGCGACCGATAACGGAGCAATTCAACTGGGACAGGGGCACTTTATCCGCTGCCATCTCGATAGGTATGCTGGTCTCCGGCCCCTTCAGTATTGTTGCCGGAAGGCTGAGCGACCGGTACGGACCACGTCTGCTGGTTACCGTCAGTGCCATCATATCCGGACTGGCACTGTTATTAATGTCCCAGGTGAGCGAGCTATGGCACGTTTACCTAATCTATGGTGTAGCTTTATCCGTAGGTGGTAGCGGATGCGTGGTCCCGATCACAACCACAATACCACGGTGGTTCCGGCAACGGAGAGGGACAGCCCTCGGACTGACATGGACCGGCATCGGTCTGGGAGGCATAATAGCACCGATGCTGGCTCAGTGGTTGATATCATCCTACGACTGGCCAATGGCTTACATTGTTATTGGAATTATCAATCTGATAGTAGCCGCCCCGCTTGCCCTGACCCTTAAAGGTAATCCCCGTCAAATGGGAATACAACCCTACGGCGATACTTCCGTGCCGGCCGGTGAAGCGGACTTAATATCAGAAGGTCTCACACTGCGACAGGCAATCCGGACTGGTCGGTTCTGGATTTTTGGCCTGGTCATGTTCTGTTTCATTTTTATTATTCAGGTAATGATGGCACACATTGCACCCCATGCGGTTGATATGGGCATTTCGGCAACACTGGCCGCTTCTATTGTGTCCATCTGGGCTGCCGTCAGCCTTATCGGACGTAACACTGCCGGTTATATTTCAGACCGTGTTGGTCCCACACGGTCTATCATCTTCTACCTGGGCATAATGACACTGGCAATGGTATGGCTTCTCTTTGCGGAAGATGTCTGGATGTTCTATTTCTTTGCCGTTGTTTACGGTATCGCATACGGTGGTGTGGTGCCTTTACAGACACTGGTTACCGGCGAACTGTTTGGGCTCAGGTATCTTGGTGCTGTTATGGCAACCCTGATGCTGATGGGTTCTGCAGGAGGAGCCCTGGGAGCGCCACTGGCCGGTGTTATCTTTGATGTATCCGGCAGCTACCAGGTTGCCTTTATTATTTGCCTGCTGATGGTGATTTTAGCTATTATTCTCAGTGTTATTCTCGTGCGACAGAACAGAAAACAGAAGGCCGTGCTATAATCCACAAATACAACTCGGATACCACAGTAACAAGTCGAGCAGAACAACAGCGCGGGAGGAGGACCTGAGTGATTAACGAGGAAGCAATAAAAGAAGCAACCATGGCAATAATCAAGGCTATCGGCGAGGACCCCGAACGCGAAGGCCTGGCAAATACTCCACGGCGCGTGGCCGAGATGTACAGAGAGCTTTTCTCCGGAATGGGTAAGGACCCACGTGAGGAATTAAGTGTAGGTTACGAACTGGGTCACCGCGAGATGGTGATAGTCAAGGACATCCCGTTTTACTCGATGTGTGAGCACCATCTTCTGCCGTTCTTCGGTGTCGTCCATATTGGTTATATTCCCGATATCACCGGTCGAGTTGTGGGTATCAGCAAGCTGGCGAGGGTGGTTGAGATATTCGCCCGGAGGCCACAGATACAGGAAAGAATGACCACGCAAATCGCCGATGCAATTGTTGATGGTATGAACCCACAGGGAGTTGCCGTGGTTGTCCAGGGTGAACATATGTGCATGGTCATGCGCGGTGTCAAGAAACCGGGGAGCAACATCACTACATCGGCCATCAGGGGCCTGTTCCGCCGCAGGGCGGCAAGCCGCGCCGAGTTCTTCTCTCTGATTCAGAGCAATAGAACGTGATGCGATACTTTTTTACCCGGAAATAACGAAGGGATGCTATTAAGAGACTATAGCATCCCCTGCTTGATAGTATGACCTTCGGCAGTCAATATCCATAATTATATCAATACTGCTACCGGAGGATAATATTCGCCTCGTAATACGTACTACGCGGTATTTGCCGGTTTAGTCTGAGGAAGGAATTGGCTTGGGTTGCTGGAGTTCTACTTCCTGGTCGCAGCAGGCCACTTCGCCTGTTCCGGCCTTGATGCATAATATCTCGGTGCCACAGGTTACGCACCGATATCTTTTTCCTAGTTGACTGGCCACAGATGTGCCTCCTTAGTCACTCGCTACTGTCTACTTCTTCAGTTCCATCGGTTGACCGCAGCAGGTAATCTCACCGGTGCCCGCTTTGGTAACAATGAATTCACTGCCGCACTTGGTACAATGGTATCTTTTGCCTATCTGGTTCGCCATGCTATGCAACCCTCCAACGGGTATTTATACCTTGTTCATTATAAGCCGCACCGGCTATACCGTCAAGACACGTTACAGATTCTGCCCCGTATATTTGAGTATTACTCACCGGAGACCTGTAGTACCACCTGCCTTGAACGCGGTCTGTTGTCAAAATCTACCAGGACTATCTGCTGCCATGTTCCCAGTATCAAACTTTTATCTTTGAACGGGACCACCAGGGAGCATCCCAGCATTGAAGCGCGCACATGGGAGTACCCGTTCCCGTCTCCCCAGCGGCTATCGTGGGCGTACGGTATATCACGCGGCACAGTCCGTTCCCAGGCCTGCTGAAGGTCAGTAATAACACCGGACTCGTATTCGATAGTGGTCACTCCGGCAGTTGAGCCGGTAACAAAGACCGTAACCGTGCCGTTTTTCATGCCTGATTCTACGACCTGTCCGGCCACCTGAGGTGTGATATCAACAACGTCAGAGTGTCCTTTTGTCTGAAGATTTATCGTACCGCTGACAATCATGGAACTCCTCCCGAGTCTAATCTATGAGTTCTTCCCATAATATTTCATCCAGGCTGAATACCGGTCCGTCGGTGCAGACCTGCTTCAAGCCGCTTATAGTCTTGATGGTACAGGAGTAGCATATACCGCGACCGCAGCCCATCCTTGTCTCACGAGAGACCTGCACAGGTCTGCCCTCAAACATTTCCCTGCGTGATGCCATGTCGCGGTACATCCCCGGCGGGCCGCAGGCAAAGACCTGGTCTGCCCGGT
>DUES01000147.1 GCA_011192055.1 Dehalococcoidia bacterium | reverse complement strand
GTGTATTTATTAATGAGGTATAAGAAGCTTCATAATCCGTGTTCTGTCCTGGCGATGATGCTGTCCTGGAGTTCCTTGCTCAGCTGTGTGAAGTAGGCATTGTAACCGGCTACTTTAACCATCAGGTCCCGGTATTTCTCGGGCTCCTTCTGTGCAGTCTTCAATACATCCGATGAGACTACATTAAGCTGCAGGTGGAATATCTTCTGGTCGACGAATACCCTCAGCAGGTCAGCCATTCTCTTGATACCATCCCTGCTCTTGAAAACTTCCGTATCTATTCTCGAAGTCATGGACAGTCCGGCATGTACCTCGACACCGTCAACCTTACCCATGGACTTCAGGACTGCCGTCACACCATTCACGTCCTTACCGATGCAGGGTGAGCCGGCAGGTGCCAGCGGCTCCCCGGCAAACCTTCCTGAAGGAAGCGCTCCCACTATCTTGCCCCCCGGGATGTAGGCCGCCATGGATGACCCACCGGGACTACCGTGACCGCCCCTCAGGTTCTTCAGCTTGATGAACTCGCTTGCCCACTGGTGTATCACCCAGGTTTTCTGCTCGTCAACATAGTCATCGTCATTACCGAACTTGGGTGATTCCAGGCACATCCTGCGGATGTCGTCATAACCCTTGAAGTCAGCATTCAGGGCGTCACAAAGTTGCGCCATGGTAATCTTCTTCTCGTCGAACACCAGTTTCTTGATGGCTGCCAGGGAATCAGCCGCATCTGAAGAACCAACCTCTGTTCCGCCGGTATTGAAATTATAGTGAGCCCCGCCTTCTTCCCGGCATAATCCCTTTTCAATACAGCCTTCTATCAGCGCCGACTCATATACCATCGGGTACAGTTCAACAAGCTGCCTCTCAAAAGCAATACTGGACACCTGGGTGTCCTTCCTCATGCGCACAACTTGCTGTCGGAATGCCTCCTGCACCTCTTCGAAGGACGTGAATTGCCGGGGGTCACCGGTCTCATCCCCGATTCTCTCGCCATCGGACCGCCGTACCCCGTTGTTCAGCGCCAGTTCCAGTGCTGAAGCAAGGTTATGCCCGGTGACGTATAGATAACCGGAGTCCTTTCCGGGTATCACCAGCTCGAGGCAACCCACGTTAGAGGAAGACCTTGCATCCTCCAGCGTTACCATCGGACCGCCCATGTTACCGCGGGCAAGTGCCTGGGCAACCATGACATCGCTGTTAAGATACTGCGGATGACCGCTCCCCAGCGATGTAAGCTCGGCAGTCTTTATCAGGAATTCATCAGGCGACTTGCTGTGGATATGTACTGCAAACCACGGGTCCGCCAGCCGGGTATGCATGATAGCCTCAATGAACATGTATGACAGGTCATTGGTGGCATCGTTACCGTCGGTCTTGACACCACCCACGCCAATAGAACCACTGTTGCTTTGTGTACCGCTGCCCACCGTATTCAGCTTGAGAATATAGCAGTCAAGGAGTTCCTGGACTTCCTCTTTTGTTATCCGCCCTTCCCTGATATCCTGCTCATAGTATGGATAGAGGTACTGGTCCATCCTGCCCAGGGCGAAAGCTATGTTTGTGTACAGCTCCAGGGTCAGCATCAGCCAGGCGAAATGGTATGACTGCAGTGCCTCGTAGAATGTCCTTGCCGGATTTGCCGGTACCCGGTCGCATATCCCGGCTATTTTCAGCAGTTCTGCTTTCCTGGTGGCATCTTCTTCCCTGTTGGCAATCTCCCTCGCCCTGGCGGCATATCTCAGACCGAATTCGGTTGCCGCTTCTATGACCATCACCACACCCTCGAGGAAGGGGACCTTCTTAATATCCTCAGGTTCGGTGAGGTCAAGCCCGGCCAGTCTCTCCTCGGCTTCCTGCTTTATCCCCAGGAAACCCTTCCTGACCACCTTCTTCATATCGTGTATGTTGTGGCCATAGTGCCAGTACGCGACTCTTCCTGTTCTTCCCTGTTGCTTCCAGTATGGGATGAGCTCCTCTTCAAGCTCTCTCATGTCATCATCACTGAGACCGAGAGGTATAGCTCTCTCTGAATGTTGTGAGATATTGATTCTTCTCTCTTTAACAAATTCATAAGCCCCGGGGATAACGTTGTTGCAGAGTCGCCCGGCACCGGTGAGGCCAACAATAAGCTCATCAGGGTAGATGTCAATCGGCATTTCCCTCAGTGCGGCAGCAAAGACTTTCGACCGGCGGGTTATCATCGGTTCCCCTTCGGTTTCTTTCATCACCCTGGCTTCAATTCGAGCTCTATCGATAGATAACCGGGGTTTGATGTCAAAAAAGGCCTCTCTCAATCTTTTCACCCTTGCCGTTGGTTTTATGGTGAAGATTCTCTCGTGGGCCGTTGTTTCCTTACCGGATGTACTATCTACAGTCTGTACCATTGCTGGACCTCCTCTTGCCTGATAGTCTAATCCCGAATGTCACATATCCAGATGTAAATTAACATCCCCGTACGTACTGTTTACGGGATTGTATGCCAGGAAATGACCTGATGTCAACTTTATATATCTGTTCGTTTACCCTGGTCAGCTGGTGAGTCGTCCCTTCAGTGACAGGAAAATAAAGGGTCCCGGCTGTGTGGAAACCTCATCATGTCCGGACTATTACGTTCGTCCCGTGCCATACAATTGACGGGATGGAGCCCTTAATGAGCCCTATCCTCCTATTTGAGCTTTTACGCCACCGGATTCAACAATCTCCTTGAGCCTCTGCATGTGCTCGTCACCGGGAGTTTCAACGTCAGCAAGGCTATACTCCCTGCCGATTCGACTGTACGTCTGTGTTCCAAACTTGTGGTACGGCAGTAGCTCTATCCTGGTGAGATTATCTCCCAGTTCCCGGGCAAATCTCGCTGTATCCAGTATATTATCATCGGAATCGTTGCACCCCGGTATTGTGGGAATGCGCAGTATCAAAGACCGCATGGCGGCGACTTTCCTGATATTCGACAGGATGAGTTCATTGGAGACACCGGTTATCTCTTTGTGCGCAATAGGGTCCATGTGCTTGACATCCATATAGACGAGGTCCAGTTGCTCGACAAG
>DUES01000146.1 GCA_011192055.1 Dehalococcoidia bacterium | reverse complement strand
CGGCGTTGACACCGAGGGTCAGCAGGTTGAGGAGAATGGCGGTGATGACGAATATCGTATCCGTGCGCGCGTTCTGCTGAAGTTCAGAAATTATGTGTTCATGGACTCGTTCAATCATGTGCAACCTCCACACCAGAATTTTAATGGGTACCCTACCTGCTGTCAAGGATTTATACCCGGTGACACCACCGTCGGTCTATGACCTGTTCAGGGGCAGGTGCGGTTATGAATCCCGGACCTTTTCGGCGATAAATATCATCTCCGGGGAGTCTTCGGAGAATACCGAGCGGTCGTAGTTGCCAAAGAGTTCAACTACCCGAAATCCGCACATTTCAAGGAGGTGTTCAATTTCGTAGCGGAAAAAGTACCGGAACGGAAATGCCTGGACAAGTTTTTCCCGGCGTCCGTCCGGGTGGGTCACGTAGTAGAACATCTCGATATCGTTGTACTGCAGTTCACGGTGGAAAGCCACCATCCTGGTCGTGCGGCGCAGGAGACGGCCGTCGGGAAGCTTTGTTTCAGGCAGGTCTTCTATTTCCTCCATGTACGTTGGATTGGTAACCAGTCTGGGAGGATAGGGGTGGAAGACGTCCAGGATTAGCAGACCATCCGGAACAAGGTGCCGGTTTATTTGCTTCAGGCAAGCTTTCTGATCTTCGACTGTAATCAGGTGCTGAAAGGGACGGAACGGAGTGGTAACCAGTGAATACAGTTCTCCGGTATCAAAATCGGTCATATCTGCCTGAATCAGGTGGACCAGTTGCTGCGCTTCGTCCGGTTGTTGCGAAAGTCTGGCCTGGCACCGTTTCAGCATGTAGTGGGACAGGTCAAGTCCGGTGATACCGCAGCCGGCAATGGCGGTCGGTATCAGTACGCGGCCCGTTCCGCAGCCGAGTTCAAGGGTACGGCCGCCTGCTTTGCGGGAGTAGTCGACGAAAAAGTTTACGTCGTGCTTCCTTGGGTCCTCGTACACATAGTCGTAATACTCAGCGAGTGACTCAACATTGTCATAGTCGCCATACCTGCCGGACATAACATCACCTCCGGGCGGAGATATACCATGTGGGATACCCGAGAATTTATTACTTGTTAAATATCAGTTCGTACGGTTCCCGGAAACCTCTCTTCAGGAGAATGTCCCGTTCCTTGAGGAGGCAGGCACGGTTATGGGCAACGGCTGTATCAAACTCCCCGTTTTCCCATGCCTGCATGCAGAGCAATCCTTTGTCATAAAACGGGTCATCGTAGTTGGGTATACCCAGATTGCGTACGGCCTTTGCCTTGGACTCGAATTTTTCGTCCTGAAGCTCGCCGTCGAAGTACAGTTCTTCGCCAAGTCCGAAGTAAAGTACTCCCATTTCGAAAACGGAGTTGAAAGCATAGAATGGTCGGTTGAGACCGTCGATAACGGATGTTACCCGTTCATTAAGCTCGGGGATGTCATTTCTGTCCCGTACATGGAGTATCTGCAGTTGGTTGCGGTCAATTGAACCGAATATTACCTGTTGGATATACTCGAATTCGCGGGCATCATTGGTATACCGGTAACGCTGGTTAAACCGGCCTATTGTCTCGATATCGATAATCGTACCATCGATATCTGAATGGATATCTTCACGGTATTCGTATATCAATGTTATCCTGCCTGGTTGTCTGAATTTTGGAACTATCAGGTGTAACTAGAGTGCCTGCCTTCCTTCTATCGCTCGAGTGAGCGTAGTGTCATCGGCGTATTCCAGTTCTGTGCCAAAGGGAAGTCCGTGAGCCAGGCGGGTTACCCTGACACCGATGGGGGCAAGTATGTGGTTGAGGTAAAGGGCGGTCTGTTCGCCCTCAAGATTGGTATTGGTAGCCAGTATGATTTCCTGCACGGTGCCGTCCTGGAGGCGGTCGGTGAGTTCCCTTATCCTGACATCACCGGCTCCTACGCCTTCGGTCGGTGAGATGGCGCCATGAAGGACATGATACAGGCCACGGTATATTCCGGTATGCTCTATGGCGAGAATGTCCTGGGGCTGCTCGACAACGCATATCGTGGTACGGTCTCGTTGCTCGTTGCGGCAGATAGGGCATGGATCAACGTCTGTCAGGTTACAGCAGGTGGAGCAGAGCATAATTTGCTGCTTGACATCACGTATGGCATCAGAGAGGAGACCGGTCTGTTCCGGAGTGGACCGCAGCAGGTGATAGGTTATGCGCTGCGCACTTTTAGGTCCGATACCGGGCAGCTTACTCAACTCCTGGACTAAATGGTTTATGGCATTGGCGGCCGGTATGGAGCCATGGTCCAATGTCAGTCCTCCTTACTTTACTGCGGCTAGAATAATCCCGGAATTTTCATCCCGCCGGTCAGGCCTTTCATGCGTTTGGCGGCTGTTTTCTCTGATTTTGCCTGGGCATCATGTACTGCCTTCAGTATTAGCTGCTCGAGCTGCTCCGGCTTTTTTGAGTCCATAGCATCGGGAGAAATACTGATAGCCACTATCTTTTGCTGACCGTTGGCGGTTACCTTGACGGCGCCTTTTCCGGCTTCAGCTTGTACTTCCGTCTTGGCGAGTTCTTTCTGGGCTTCTTCAAGCTTGGCTTTAAGTTGCCGTGCCTGGTTCATCATGGAAAGGTTCATGTTTCCTCCGTGTTTATAATCCGGGCACCGAGTTTCAGCGCCTCTTTTACCAGGTGATTGTTTTCAGCGATACACTGCACGCTGCAGGGACGTCCGAGGTAGTGGCTTATGATGGTCTCGACCACTCTCTGGTTTTCGGGGTCTTCCAGTTTCTCTTTGAATACCGGATACTTGAACGAGAGGACTACTTTATCGTTCTCAATCGAGACAGGTTGAACACCCGCACTTCTCAGGATGGCCAGGGCGGGAGTCCTCCTGGTCTCTGCCGGTGCATCTTCGATAACCTTTTTCCAGTCCTGCCGCAGGCGCTCTATCTCGTTACCGGGTGTTGCCTGGTTGTCCGTCCCGGCGGCTGCAGGTTGAGGTGTTTTTAGTGGAGATGGCTCAGTTTCCGGTGCAACGTCGGCCGGTGCGCTTTTTACCACCGGTTTCGGGGTAACAGGTGCTGCCGGTTCGGACTCTACCTGCTTCGTAACCGGTGCAGTGGTAACGGGTGGTGGCGTGGTCTTTCGAGCAGCCTGGGGTGCTGTTTCAGTCCGTTTTGCGGTGCTCTCCTCATCGGCTGAAGTCAGGCAGGAATCCACCATGGCCAGTTCGAGGGGGAGCGTGGAGTGGTTATCCAGACCGATTTCAAGCTGACCGAAGGTTTTGACAGCCTTCAGGACATGTGCCAGCGAAGTCCCGCTGGCCAAATCTTTCAGTTCGGTGATATCTTCGGTGGAAAGGTCTACTGTTTCTTCAGCGCCGGTCTTGATAAGGAGTAATGCCCTGAGGTATTCGACCAGTTCGCGGTTGAACTGGCGCAGGTTCAGGCCGTCATTATTGACGTTATTTATCGTAGCCACACCGGCGGGTATATCCCCGGTGACGATGTGCCTGGCTAACTCCCTGGTCCGACGGTCTCCCGTAATACCGAGGACTTCCCGGACCTGGTGGAACCCGATTTCGGAGCCATAGTAGGCGGTCATCTGTTCGAGCAGGTTCTCAGCGTCACGCAGGCTTCCGGTAGCACTTTTGGCGATAAGGCGGACTGCTTCCGGTTCGGCAGTGATACCTTCGGAGTCGCAGATCCGGTCCAGCTTGGATATGATGTCCTGCTGGGACAGACGCCGAAAATCGAACCGCTGGCACCGGGACATGATTGTCGGGAGGATCTTGTGGGTCTCGGTGGTAGCGAGTATGAAGATGACGTGTGCCGGTGGTTCTTCGAGGGTTTTCAAAAGGGCGTTGGCGGCGGGTGTGCTGAGCATGTGGACTTCGTCGATAATGTATACCTTGTAGCGGGCCTGGTTGGGGGCGTAGTTGACCTTCTCCCGCAGGTCACGTATATCGTCGACTCCGGTATTGCTGGCAGCGTCGATTTCAATGACATCGAGTGCCCGCCCTTCGGCAATTGCCAGGCAAATGTCGCATGTATTACAAGGTTCACCCTGGCCATTGGAGAGACAGTTAACGGCCTTGGCAAGTGTCCGTGCAGTGCTGGTCTTGCCTGTACCTCTTGGTCCGCAGAACAGATAGGCATGGGAAATACGACTGCTGGCGAGAGCATTCAGCAGCGTGTGCGTTACCGGTTCCTGGCCGACTATTTCAGCCAGTGTGCGGGGCCGCCACTTACGGTAAAAAACCTGAGATGCCATATCACTGTCCATTATACCTTATAATGGTCTCTTTCTAAAGACTCCGGGGAGTGATATCCGGGGTCAGGCTAAGCCTGGATCAGGCAGTGGGAATTATTGGTGTATATATGATTTGTGCCAGGTACAGGTTTTTTCACTCATGGTTTGAGAAGAAGAATCGTGTTCCAAAAGGTAGACAAATCAGCCCCGGCGAGTCTTTCGCTGGGGCTGATTACGAGTCTATGATTAATTGGAGCTTATCAGTTCAGTAAGGAAGGGACGTCCTTGGCGTACTCGTCAATTTCCTTGAGCTTGTTCTCTATCTGCTTCTGTCGTTTCTTTATCGTGGAGACAACACCGGCAGCTTCGACGTAATACCTGCGGATTTTTTCTACGTTCTTCATCTCGGAGAGGATTACGGAGACTTCGAGGGCGCCCCTGTCACGGGGATAATCTCCATTCCTTATAATGGCTTCCGGTGTCAGGCTCTTGAGATATTCCCCAAGCTCTTTAATGACACTGAGGTTCATCTCCTTACCCGGTGCAGAGACAAGGTAGAGAGCCCTGGTGGCGTCTTCAGGATCACACTTGAAGGACAGCTCACTGATAGCCTCATCCATCGCCTCGATACCACGGTGAATCTCGGAGCTCTTATCCCTGAAGTTACGTGATGTCCTGAAAGGTAACCGGAGTGACGGCAGTTCCGATTTTCCGTAACCGATAACGGACCACCCGGCAATACTCTGGATAATATCTCCGGCATCAAGCAGCCGGGCTCCGATGTACTTGGATTTCTTCTCTTCGCCGGCACAGAGGATATTGTAGAATGGTTCAACAATTAACTGGTTTATCTGAGCGAGGTTGCTTCTCAGGGAGGCGTTTTTCCTGACATACCGCTGGTTGTCAACCAGAAAGATAGCGTCGGCCACGGAACTGGATGACTTGAGGCATGTTGCCGAGTTGTAAATGGTCCTTTCTTCGGTACGTTCCTCGTGCTCGA
Source organism: Dehalococcoidia bacterium (assembly GCA_011192055.1). The sequence continues at coordinate 2,007 of DUES01000146.1, read as the reverse complement.
ATGGAAGGATAACCAGGTTGTAGATAGGCTTATCTACGTAACGTTCCTTGATTATCTGTGTCATGATGGATATCGAACCGGAGCCGGTACCACCGGCGGCCCCTGCAATCAGCAGGAAGGCGTCCGATTCGAAGAAGCGGGGCGTTCCCCGAATGGCGTCGATTACCTTGTCAGCATCTTCCCTGGCAATCTCTGCGGCAAGTTCATTAATCTTGCCTACGCCGTGTCCGCCGGACTTACGTCCGCCGATGAGGATCCTGTGTTGATAGTCAGGTTTGATATAGGACAACCCGCTCAGGTCAGCGAGATCGGTATTGACGGCAAAAGCGCTGGTGACTATCTCAATTCTTCGCTGTGCGCGTGCCCTCCTGTTCAGCCTGGCAAATCCATCTGCGATATTCGAGCCACACTGGCCGAATCCAATAACTAGTAACTTCACCTTTTCCACCTCAAATTGTAACCCAATGCTGCCGTTATTGTAGACTCACAACCGATTATTGTCAAACCTGACTATAGTCCCGTGCCTGCAATAAAAGTAGCCAAATCAGCCAACCGGCAACTATAACCCCACTCATTATCATACCAGGCAATAACTTTAGTAAGGTTGCTACCGATTACCATGGTACTGGGAGCGTCGATTATTGAACTTGCCGGATTGTGCTTGAAGTCCGAGCTTACCAGCGGTTCTTCGCAGTATTCGAGGATACCTGACAGAGGGCCTGCTGAAGCTTGCCTGAAGGCGTTATTGACCTGCTCAGCGGTTACGTCTGTATTCAGTTCAGCGACAAGGTCCACCACCGAGACAGTGGATACAGGAACACGAAACGCCATACCGTCTAGTTTACCGTTTAATTCGGGTATGACGCGGGCAACAGCAACGGCAGCACCGGTAGTGGTAGGGATGATGTTCATGGCAGCAGCCCGGGCGCGGCGCAGGTCCTTATGGACCACGTCCATTACCTTCTGGTCGTTGGTGTAGGCATGGATGGTAGTCATGAGACCTTTATTTATCCCGAAGCTGTCATTTAACACCTTGACCGGAGGAGCGATGCAGTTTGTGGTACACGAGGCGTTGGATATAACGTTGTGTTTATCAGGGTCGTACTGGTCCTGGTTAACACCGAGTACGATGGTTAAGTCTTCGTTTTTTGCCGGGGCAGAGATGAGCACTTTTTTAACACTGCCACCCAGGTGAGCGTTTGCTTTAGTGCCATCCGTAAACAGACCGGTGGATTCAATTACAATGTCAACACCGTAGTCGGTCCATGGAATGTTAGCCGGTTCACGTTCCGTCAGGGTTATAATTTCCTTACCGGCCACGATAAGTGATTTGCCTTCTCCACCCGGTTCGCAGGGGAAGTACCCGTAATTGGTATCCCATTTCATAAGGTGTGCGTTGGTCTTTGTGTCTGCAATGTCATTAATGGCGACTACTTCCAGCGTATCGGAGTGATACTGGTGGATGGTCCGGAAAGTGAGTCTGCCAATCCGTCCGAAACCGTTGATTCCGATTCTGGTTACCATTTGTATTTGCCTCCTTACCCCGCTGTTTGTCTTTGGCGCTCGTATAAAATAATACCAGAACAAACCACAATAATTCCAGCTTATGTCATTGCGAGCGGAGCGGAACAATCAGTAGTGAAGGAAAGAGACTGCTTCGTCGTTAGCACTCCTCGCAGTGACACTTTTGTTCCTGTCATTGCGAGCGGAGCGGAAGCAATCAATAGTGAAGGAAAGAGACTGCTTCGTCGTCAGCACTCCTCGCAGTGACACTTTTGTGCCTGTCATTGCGAACGGAGCGAAACAATCAGTAGTGGGTAAGGGGAGATTACGCGCTGCTGAATACAGTGGTCCGTAATGTTGCTCTCCGCGATGACGAAGCGTTAGCTGCGATGGTAAAAGACCATGCCGTTACGGTCGGTCCTGATAATCCTGCCGCCGACACGCATTGCTTCAAGGTGTGCCAGGGTCTCCGTTATTGCCATTCTCCGGTCATTGACAGCCAGG
>DUES01000145.1 GCA_011192055.1 Dehalococcoidia bacterium | reverse complement strand
CCTGTCCAGAAGTTAAACAGGGCAAAGTACGGGTCGTAGTCCGCGAAAAACAGCGTTGCCGAAGTAGCGGTAACATACACAACCCATATCAATACTCCATAACGCAGGTACTTTAAATACCGGTCTGTTCCGGCGGGTATTAGTTTATTGAACTTTTCGGGGAATATTTTCTTACCCAGTTTCCCAATCCACTCTTGGAAACTACCTAAAGGGCAAACCCAACCGCAAAACGCCGGACCAACCAGTAATGCCATGGCAAATACGATATACATCAAGATAAAGGCTGATTCACGGATTTGATGTACATAGGTTCCCGCCGTGACATACTGGTAAATTGAGACGACACCACCAAAGGGACAGACAGCATGCAGCGATGCTGATGACAGGAAACCGATTGCCCTTCCCTGCTCCTCCAGAGCATGATTAACCGCGATCAATGCAATTAGGGCAAAGAAGAATATCTGAATAATCAACCGCAGATTAATCTTCTTGCTGTTTCTGTCTCTTTTCTTTACGTTCTTGGGTACCGGTGCACCCTCCTGTATTTCTTGTTGCGCCATTATGTACTCTCCTCATTTCAGGGTCAGTGCAATTATATTACACTGATGTTAATATACTGTTAAGAATTAATAGAGATTTCCTGAAGACGGATTACCTTTAACTCTTATCGTTGCTCCCCTGGTATTTGTGCTACGTTCTAACAACTCATCTTGTATATTAGTTCGCCCAAAGTCGCTACTGTTTGACGGATGCTTCTAGACATAATAGACCCATGCTGTGGGTCTTTGGAACAAGGCAAGCAGCTGATGTAAAGCTGGAATCAGCTGCTTCTTCTCAAAGATAAGTTCGGAAACTGTCAAGTAAGGCCCACCATACCGTATAAAAGACATAAACTTTTGAGAAGACATTTCCCTGAGTGATCTGACTAAGGATTTCGTAGAGGCTGTCAGTAACAAGACCGGAAGAATATCCCGGCCTTTTCTATTTTCAGCACACGGATAATACTCCGTTGTTTGTGTGATGCCCATTACTTGACATCCTAAGGCTCCGGTCATAAACTGTGCACATTAATTCAGCACGGAGACGTACACCATGCAGTGCCCGAAGTGCCAGACCGAGAACATTGAGGGAGCGAAGTTCTGCAAGACGTGCGGACAACCGCTGCATACAGAGCGTCTGTGCCCGCAGTGCGGACACGTAAATTCTCCCGACAGCGGTTTCTGTATCGAGTGCGGGCATTCTCTTACAGAACCGGCGCGAGAACCAGCGTCCACACCGCCACCCCCTCGCTCACCCGAACCTACCTCTTTTGCCGACGGCCGTTACCAGGTCAAGAAGCTACTTGGTGAAGGCGGCAAGAAGCGTGTCTACCTGGCCCATGACACCCGTCTTGACAGGGACGTTGCCTTTGCCCTTATCAAGACTGAAGGGCTTGATGAGGAGGCCCGGAGCAGGATTACCCGCGAGGCGCAGGCCATGGGGCGGCTCGGTGACCACCCCAGCATCGTTGCCGTCTATGACTTCGGGGAACATGAAGGCCAGCCCTACCTGGTCCTGCCCCTGATGTCCGGCGGTGACGTGGAGGGGCTTATCGGGAAGGCCCCTGAACACAGGCTCCCACTGGAGCAAACTGTCAGCATCACCAGATCAGTGTGTCAGGGTCTTGAGTTTGCTCACTCCAATGGCATTATCCACCGTGACCTGAAACCGGGTAACGTGTACCTCGCTGCTGATGGTACTGCAAAGATTGGTGATTTTGGTTTGGCAGTAACAGTCGATGTATCCCGCCTGACAAAGGAAGGGATGATGGTGGGTACGGCATCCTACATGCCTCCCGAACAGGCGATGGCAAAGGAAGTAACACCAAGGTCGGACTTATACTCCGTGGGGGCGATGCTCTATGAAATGGTAACCGGCAGGCCACCCTTCGTTGGAGATACCTCCGTTGCCATAATTACCCAGCATATAGACACCAGCCCACCAATATCGCCCACCTGGCACCGCAAGGACATACCACCGGGTCTTGAGGTTCTTATCATGCAGCTGCTGGAAAAAGACCCGGAGAAACGGCCTGCTTCTGCGGCTGACGTGTTGAAAATCCTGGAGACTATTGATTTACAGAATATCAGCAGAACTCTAACCGAGGAAGCCCCGACAATAGACAGAGGCCCTCTTTATCGCAGGACATTTGTCGGTAGAGATACCGAACTGAAGCTGCTTCAGTCTGCCTTTGACGGTGCTGCTTCAGGACAAGGTGCCCTGATGATGGTGGTGGGTGAACCGGGTATCGGCAAGACCGCCATCTGCGAGCAGCTAACCACCTATGCTACCATACGCGGCGGCAAGTGTCTGACAGGCCACTGCTACGAGGAAGGGTCTTTATCATTACCGTACCTGGCATTTGTCGAGGCTATGCGCTCCTACGTCCTTGACCGTAGTACCAGGGACTTGAGGAAGGAACTGGGTACCGGTGCGGCTGATGTTGCCCGTATCGTCTCCGAGGTAAGGGAGAAGCTGAAGGTAGAACCCAGACTGCCGGAGAGCCCTGAAGAAGAGCGTTACCGCCTGATGCAGGCTGTAACCGGCTTCCTTGCCAATGCCGCCAGAGTACAGCCGTTACTGATTATCCTTGAGGACCTGCATGATGCCGACAAGGGTACCCTGGAGATGCTGACTCACGTTTCGCGTAACCTCGGTGGAGCAAGGCTTCTTATTGTCGGCACATACCGTGATGTAGAGGTAGACCGCACCCATCCCCTGTCGGCGTCTCTGGCGGAATTACGCCGTGTCGCCAGGTTCGACCGTATCCGCCTCAGGGGGCTGAATCCTGACGAGGTACAGAGGATGGTAAGCGCCATCACCGGGATGGAAACAACCTGGAGCTTTGCCGAGGCCGTGCACCGCCAGACGGAGGGAAATCCCCTGTTTGTGCAGGAAGTACTCCGCTATCTCAAAGAAGGAGGAATCTTTACCGGTGACTATGGAAGCTGGCAGCAGGCTACTCAGACACCGATAGAGATGGCTATACCGGAAGGGCTTCGGGATGTCATCGGGAGAAGGCTTTCTCTCCTGAGTGAGGAGTGTAACCGTATACTCTCTGTTGCTTCCGTTATAGGGAGGGAGTTCCGGCTGGATGTATTGCAGAAGGTAACTGATGCACCGGAGGATGAGTTGTTTGCCGCCCTGGAAGAAGCTAAGGGAGCTGCCGTTGTAGAAGAGCGCTCCGCGATGGGCGCAGCAGTGACCTACCACTTTGCCCATGCCTTCTTCAAACAGACTCTTTACGAGGAGATAATCGCCCCGAGGCGTATCCGCCTTCACCAGCAGGTAGCCCAGGTAATGGAGAAGGTCTATACGAAACGTCTTGAGGACCATGCCACAGAACTGGCCGAGCACTTCTCCTACTCTCCGGAGCTTGGAGACCTTGCCAAGGCAGTAAGCTATGGTGCGATGGCAGCACAGCGGGCAGCAGCAGTCTATGCCTGGGGAGAAGCAATCCGGTTGCTGGAACAGGCAATCAAGGTGCAGGATGTCCTTGACGCCGATGACAAAGAAAAACGGTGTGATTTGCTTGGCTTCCTGGGTGATGTATTATCCGCATCCGGGCAACCAAGACGTGCTCTCGACGTGGAGTTGCCGGAGGCGTTTTCACTGGCAGAGGCCATCGGCGACAGCAGGCGTGCCTCGCTGATTTGCCGACGGGCAAGAGGAGCACTGACCAGTTACTGGACCAGTCTCCCGAGAGACCAGGGTACCGCTGAGATAGCCCAATGGGCAGAGCGGGCTGACCGTTACGCTCAGCCGGAGACGGTAGACCGCGCCTGGGCTGATATGTACCTGGGGCTCGTAAGCTGCCTGAAGGGTGACGCTAAGAAAGGGATTATCCTTCTCAAGCAGGCCATTGACCTGGCCCGTCGCCTCGGTAACCCACAAACATTGTGGGGAGTCTCTCCCTTCTGGATGTCTAACGCACAGGCACCACAACATCAGGAGGAAGTGCTGCGCCTGGCTAAAGAGCTGGGGGCGCAGTGGCGTGCCGGTGGGATAAGGGTACCGGACCCCTATATGGCGTTACAGTATACAGGCAACACCTTCCTTACCTGGGGGCAGCGCCAGCGCGCAGAAGAGGCGTGGCGTGAGCACCGAAACGTATCAGAGCGCCGTGGAAATCCAGTCAATCTTATAGTCTCGATGGCATTGGATGGCGTCCTGGCTACTCTGGACGGACGCCTGGAAGATTCTGTGGAGATTGCCAACCGTATTCAGGCTCGTTGTGATGAAATGGGACTTCCGGAATATGCTCCTAACCATGTAGCAATGACTGCCGGCCGGGCTTTATCTTATCTTGGGAGAGATGAAATTCCTGTAAGAGCATCAGATGACCCGGTTAAGTACTTTACAGATGCACTCCGCTTCGCTTATCTTGGACAGAAAGCTGAGGCGGTGGAAATCCTGAAAGCACTCGTTCTGCAGCGCCCCGGCTTCGGTTCCGCTGATGATGAGACACCGGAGTTAGCAGATGCAGTCTTGCTCGAAGCCGCAGTCCTGGTCGAATACCAGGAAGCAACTGAGCTACTGCTGTCGCGGTTAGCTGGCAGCGGTATGCGAATAAGTTCTTTCTTTCCTGCGTGCATCGGACGCCACTTGGGAGCGGCAGCCGTCATGCTTGGCAGGCCTGAAGACGGACGTAAGTACTACCAGGATGCACTGAAAGTAGCCACCGGAATGAGGTTCCGCCCGGAAATCGCCATTATCCGACTTCAGTTCGCTGAATTGCTACTGAAGCATTACCCGGATGAGAAAACAGATGCCCTTGAGCATCTGGACTTCGCCATCAGCGAGTTCCGCGAGATGAAGATGCAGCCGGCACTGGAGAGGGCGCTGAGGCATAAGGAAATCCTGGGGGCATAACCGCGGATTATGGTTGGTACCGCCGCGAACCATACATCATGGTTCTTTGTTCAAGCGAGGTGAAATGGGAAATCACGGACAAGAGGAGGGAGACAAGCCAAAGGAAGTTGATTGAGTACGTAAGAGCCGCTATACTAAATGCCGGAGTGGCTCAAAAACAAAACGGTGTTTTACTCACTT
>DUES01000144.1 GCA_011192055.1 Dehalococcoidia bacterium | reverse complement strand
TCGTCCACCAGCAGCATATCGACGCTCCGGTATTTTATTCTGAATTCCTCGGTCTGCCCTTCGCGGATAGCGGTGACCATCTCGTTGGTAAACTGTTCGGAGCTGACGTACAGTACTTGTAATCCGTCGGCTGCTGCCAGGTTTCCCATAGCGTGCAGCAGGTGGGTCTTACCCATTCCTGCCGGTCCATGGATGAAAAGGGGATTATAGTCCTGGCCCGGATTCTCCGCCACTTTCCGTGCCGCAGCAAAGGCAAGCTGGTTAGTACTGCCGACAATGAAATTATCGAACGTGTACTTCGGGTTAAACAGGGGGAGGTTCCTGGGCTTCCTGGCGGGAGTCCTGTCTGCGCCGGTAGTTACCCGGAAGTGGACCTGGATATTACCCCTGGTAACTCCGGTCAGTACTTTCTCAATCAGGGAGCGCAGGTTCTTTTCCAGGAATTCGGCAACGAACGTATTTGGAACACCGACGGTAAAATCACTGTCCTGGTACGTGAGGCCGACGGTTCCACCGAGCCAGGTGCGGAAATTAGGTTTATTTACCTCGATTTCCAGTTCACCGAGGGCGGTTTCCCATATCTGTTGTGCTATCGGGAGGGTCATCAAATGGATGTTCCTCGGTCGGTTAATCGAGTTGTAAACATGTCAATACGCATAAATATCCCCATGCAGTGAAGATGTGATTTTGTTCTCGGGTCTGGGTGGATAAGTAAAAGAACATTCACAGAATAACGTCTGGAACCGGGTGGTTGCAAGGGGTTTGACAGCCATTGCCGCAGGTTTATGAAACCTGTTCTCTCTTAAATCCTCCTTTGAAAAGTCTGCCGTACTCCCATTTGTTCACGATATCTCGTTCGTAGATACGAATTGCCAGCAGACTATTTTTTTGCTGCTATTGACCTTGCTCCGCAGGTATATGCCCATTAGTGTATATATACTACGACTGGTTTGTGCCACCTGTCAGCCAGGTAATTGTCACTCGTCCGTATCAGTAATGTGGTATTGTGACTAATGAGCACCTTGCGGATAGGAATAACTGCCGGATTTGCATTCTGAAAACTTGCCAGCGGGCTGGTTGTTGGCAAGTGCCATAGATGGTAGAATCGGGAAGTTGGAGGTGTGCCATGAGGGTCATCTACATGGGAACGCCGGAGTTTGCAATTACACCGCTGGAGCAGCTTGTAGATAATAACTACCAGGTGGTTTCGGTCTGCACCCAGCCGGATAAGACCGCAGGCCGGGGACGTTCACTGGTTGCACCACCCGTTAAAAGAGTAGCCCTGGCGCGCGGGCTTCCCGTAATTCAACCGGTCAGCCTCAGGAAGGCAGCCACTGTAGCGGAACTGGTTGCCCTGGAGCCGGACGTAATCATTGTGGCAGCTTACGGGAAAATCCTGCCCCAGGCAGTACTTGATATTCCTCCCCTGGGTTGCGTCAATATCCACCCGTCCCTGTTGCCCCGATACCGCGGAACGTCTCCGGTTCCGGAAGCTATACTGAATGGCGACACATTCACCGGTGTCAGCATCATGCTGATGGACGCGGGCATGGATACCGGTCCAATACTGAGCCGGGCACAGGTCCCGATATCACACGCAGACACCACCGGTACACTGATGTCCAAACTGTCCCTGGTTAGTGCACAGATACTACTGGATGTGCTGCCACGGCTTGCCCGGCACGAGCTGGTCCCGCAACCGCAGGATGATACCGGGGCGACCTATACCGGTATCATCAGCAAGGATGCAGGGGAAATCGACTGGAGTCTTCCGGCAGTAGAAATCGAAAGACGTGTGCGCGCTTATCAGCCGTGGCCGGGTTGTTATACTACCTCTCGTGGACGGCAGCTCAAGGTTCTTGAGGCAGTTCCTTTGGGGATGCGGGTGCACCCTCAGGACGCAGATACACAGGACGCGGGAAGAGTTGTGGCACTCAAAGGCAACGGGGCTGCTTTTGGGATAACTACGGGGGATGGTATCATCGGGGTAGTACGGTTACAGATGGAAGGTAAGCGAGTCATGTCCGCCGCCGATTTCCTGCGCGGGCAGAGGGACTTCATCGGCACGTTATTACCGTCCTCCTGATATGTGTCGGCTAAGGAGCTTGAATTGGATATACCTGAAAACATGGAAGAGTTCAGTGCCCTGGTGGAAATTATCAGCACGCTGCGCGGTCCGGACGGCTGCCCCTGGGACAGGAAACAGACGCACCGTTCACTGCGGCCGACATTTCTGCAGGAGTGCTACGAGGTACTGGCTGCTCTTGATTCCGGGGATACGGCGGCTCTCGGAGAGGAGCTCGGTGACCTCCTGCTCCACATCGTCCTCCAGGTGCAGATAGCCTCAGAGGCCGGCGAGTTCAAACTGGGGGATGTCGTCAAGGGCATTTGCGAGAAACTGGTGCGCCGGCACCCCCATGTTTTTGGCAGCGGGGAAGTCCTGGACGCTGACGAGGTCATCCGCAACTGGGCGGACCTGAAAAAGGCGGAGAAGGGAACGGAACAATCGGTACTGGAGAGCGTGCCGGAAGAATTACCCGCTTTAAGCTACAGCCAGGAGGTCCAGCACCGGGCAGCCCAGGTCGGATTCGACTGGGAGGATGACGACGGTGTTATCGATAAGCTGACTGAAGAGGTAAGAGAGTTCCGGGAAGCGCAGGGACAGGAGCAACGGACACAGGAGTATGGTGACCTGCTGTTTACACTGGTCAATATCGCGCGCCGGCAGGGCATGGACCTGGAGACGGCTCTGCGGGAAGCCAACCGGAAGTTCTACCTTCGTTTCACGCGCATGGAAGAGGTCTGCCGGGAGCGCGGCATCAGTTTTGGCGACCTGTCCTTTGACGAGCAGAATACACTGTGGGAAGAAGCGAAGAAGGCTGTTCAGGAACAGGGATAGTGCAGGTGTGTGGTTTTAATGGATTGTATGGGGCGAGTCAAGGGGGACACCCCCTTGAAATCCCCCTAGAGAGGGGTTCTCGCCCCTTCTGAGGGGCGCTCCCTCTCTAACACCCCAAAACGGTGAGAAAGCGGGTTTCCGGCAGGAGTCCTTTACACCTTGGAGAGGACCTTGCTATTAAGGCAAGAGTGACGGGGA
>DUES01000143.1 GCA_011192055.1 Dehalococcoidia bacterium | reverse complement strand
GGCAGCGACAGATCAAGAGTGGGTTCTCCCGGCACCTCAGTTATAATGCCGAATACACGTACTTCACTACCTGTGCTGAACTTCTGCTTTTCTCCTGTATTCCATGTATCCCAGCGCGTGCGCTCAATCCATAACCGCATGTAACAGCCATCGGCTTCCAGCTCTCCATATATACCGGCCGCCTTACTGTCGTCCACAAACCTGATTACACCAGTAAACGTTTCTTCCTGCCAGAGTTTACTCTCTGAAATGCTGCATGCCGGTCCCTGAAGCGGTGGCAACATGGGACCCTCCCATAAATCAGTGTCAAGCGGTGGGCCAAGCAGTCTGGGCGCAGACGTCAATTCAATGACAAGTTGCTTTTCTCCAGGTCGAGCAGGTAACGGTTGTTCGGTAAGCCGGCCGCTGACAACAACCTGAGCGCCCACTACGATTGGCTCTTCAGATTCTGGAAACCAAATGGCTAGTGCAGTAGTACCGGGTATGATGCAACCACCGGAAATTGCTGGTGTTACCCTGACGGCCGATTTCGGGACCATCGAAAGTACCATAAAGAAATAGGTATTTCTACGTGTCAATATGGTTATTATCACCAACTCATCTTCTAGAGTGCTGGAATACAATAGCCTGGTAGGGCAGTATCAGGCGCCCGCTGTTCCTGACTTCAAACCTGAGCAGACCTGATCTATTATCCGGCGCCGCAGGCAGAGACAATGCTTGAGCGAGCACACAACGGCAGGCTCGAAATGTGAGCCGCATAGTACACCGTAATTAATTAATAGTGTCTCAGTACGTCAATTGTCCATTGAAAGAATATTTGCACCTTGTTTACATTGATCACCCTGGTTTTTGCATTCTGTTTATAGTGCTGTCGCTATTATTAAACTGTATCTACGGGAGAAATACTAAACGTACTATGCTCACTCGAATGCCGTTTAACAGCATGAGCAGCAGGGCAGGTAATTCGACCCGCCAAAGCCCCGGATTGCTGAATCCGGGAATATCCTGCTGAGGTCATTAGATGACCCTGTTAGAGAAGATGGTACAGTGAAAAAAAGTAAACGGACTCATTCTCATCTCAATAATTCCCCTGTTAACAGGTTAAGCAATACGAAAAGACCGGCAGGCACACTGACGTCCATTTCTCCATTCCCACGACCCTACGCCCGGTCAATTTTCCAGGCACCCCTCACTCGTACTTCAATGCGCAGCAACAATCGCGACATTTTTATGACAAGTAACACTGCATTCCCACAGATGCAGTGACAGCATAATACTTACTATGAAAGAGGTGATGAAAATAAGCATGTTTTCAGGAAAACAAATAAAGAAAAGGGAGGCCAAACACATGCCAAAGCTACGCAGGTTAGGACGAATGATACTGGCTTATACCGTGGCAGTGGCACTGGGTGTAATGCTGCCACTGGGAAGTGCCGGTGTTGTCCTGGCGGCCGATTTCGGGACCGTCGAGGGCAGCGTAATAGACCAGGCTACCAGCGGTGGCATCAACCCGGCTACCATCAGGGTAGAGCAGTATGACACGGGTGAACTTGTTCAGGAGTTCTCCAATTACGGTGATGGCTCCTTCATGGCAGCTCTGCCTGTTGGCACCTACCGGATTGGTGCCTTTGCCGATGGATACATTCCAGAATGGTATCCGGAGAGCCTTGACCCTGCAGACGCATCGCAGGTTATCGTCGAGGCCAGCGGCTCCATCACTGACATCAACTTCACACTGGAGCAGGGAGGTACTATCTCCGGTACGGTATTTAATGAGTGGATGGGCACGGAACAAAACCAGGTGGTAGCCATCTGGACAGCGGATACGCTGGAGATGGTGACCTGGATGTTCAGCAATGAATTTGAAGACCACGGCAGATACATGATCGGTAATCTCCCATACGGAGATTACAAGGTATCCGCCGGCGGCCCTCTGCCGGAAGACGCACAGGACCCCGGAAACCGGAACGACAACCTCGTACGGGGCTGGTGGACTTCACAGGAAACGGTACCAACTTCCGGCGAAGCGGAAGTAATTTCTATCACCGACCCGACACCGATTCCAAACATTGACTTCCAACTTCAGCAAGGCGGACGAATCGAGGGAAGGATTGTCGATGAAAACTGGAACGGCCTGGATGGTGCAACAATCACCCTGGAAGACTACGATACCGGGGAGGTAATTGCCACAACAACCTCATACAATCGTGAAGGCAATGACCCCGGCTATTACAACTTCAATGGGCTGAACAGTGCTATTGACTATCTGGTCTGGACAACAGCACCGACCAGGGTTATCCGGTACGCAAAGATGCACTGCTCAGGCACATATGACAGGGACCAGGCCACCAGTTATCAACTGAACCCGGGTGTTAACGTGTGGCTCAATGATATCAGCCTGCCATACGGTGGCTCGATATCAGGGACGGTATATGAATCTGACGGCACTACTCCAATCGCAGGTGCTAATGTAACAGTTCAGTCCTGGGAGGATACAGGTGGAGACACCTGGGTCAGTGTCATAAAGACCACTGATGCCAGTGGAGCCTTCACAGTACCCGGGATACCTCTGGGTGGTTACCGCGTATCTGCATTAGCCACCGGGTTTGCTATTGAATACAACGCCGCTGCGGGCAGTGTTATTGACCCGGCAGCAACAGAGCAGGTCACAGTCTCCCCGGGAACGGTAGACATTGCTGGAATTGACTTCACTCTTGATGCAGGCGGCACTATTTCAGGTTCTATCTTGAATGCAAGCCAGCAGCCCCTGGCGGGCTGCAAGGTTATGGCACTGCCCGTAGAGCCGGAAACTGGTGGACCGGCAGGTGACGATGATGTGGGATTTTACAGTCCGTTCGTCGCCGAGACGGATGCAACCGGTGTCTACAGTATAATTGGTCTGCCCTTTGGTGACTACAATATCCTCGCCCAGGGTGGAGCCAACGCACAATACGTCAGCGAGTGGTATGACGACCAGCTTATACCCGAAAACGCCACCGGTATCTCACTTCTGGCAGAGACTCCGGATGTTGCCGGTATCAATTTCGAGCTTGCCCTGGGCGGCAGCATCACG
>DUES01000142.1 GCA_011192055.1 Dehalococcoidia bacterium | reverse complement strand
CTGGTACCGCCGGGGCTGACTATTTCACAGCATGCCCATATGAAGTTCGCGGCGCTGCCGGAACTGCGTGTTTCAATCTGGGCAAAAAGCGAGCAGGAATTCCTGAAACCAATGAAGTACGGCAGCAGGATATTCATCCGCGGATACGTTGCTGATAAATACATCAAGCGGGGCCGCAACTACCTGGTCTGCGAGCTTGAGACAACGGATGAGTCCGGTGAAATCCTGCTGCGCAGTCGAGAGACCGGGGTCTACGTGGAATAGTGAGGAGAGTAATATGGAAAAGACAGGAGAGGTTACAGCAGGCAGTGAAATACCTGCTCTGACGAAGACTGCTTACATGCCCATCGACCCCGATACACGTAACGTTATCCATACCGATGACTATGCCCGGAATTTCGGCATGCGGGGTGCGCTGGTGGGAGGTTCTATACTTCTCAGCTATATCCTGGAAATGCTTTATAACTATTTCGGTGAAAAATGGCTGTATCACGGAAAGATACGTGTCTCATTCACCGGTGGCGGCGCCATTAATGGTGACATTGTAACAGCACACGGGCTGGTCACTGCTATTGAACCGGATGAAGCCGGAACATGTATCAGACTGGATGTCTGGCTTGAAAACCAGTCGCAAAACCGGATAGTCACCGGCGAGGCCAGTTGTATCAGGTAGTGACATTCGGACAACATTTCAGGATATATGTAAAGTCAACAGACTGGACATAAACATCTAGTCCAGCTTTCGTATCCTGCCGACAAACAAGAAAACAATAAGAGAAACCACGGCAAGTGTCATCGCAAAACCGCCGACCACCCACTGAACGCCCCAGGCTTCAGCCATGACTCCGGCGGCAAATGTCCCGAAGCTGGTCAGGCCAAACTCCATCATGTAGATACTCATCACCCTGCCACGGTACTCATTTTCAACGTAGTACTGGATAAGGGTATTGCTCAGGGTCATCCGTCCCGCCTGAGCCAGCCCGACAATCACAATAATGCCCAGAGACAAAGGCCAGGAAGTGGAGAAAGCAAATCCGGCCAGGGCAATTCCCATGAGAATACCACTGAAAATCAACATCATTCCACGTCTCTTATTGGGCAGGGATGCCAGGACAAGTGAGCCGGCTATTGCGCCGACACCGGAGACACTCAGCAGGATACCCATTCCACCGGCACCTACCATGAGAATATCCTCGGTGAAGATAGGCATCAACATCAGGTACGGCATCGAGAGCACAACCGCAACCAGCGTAAACAGCAGGATAAATACAATGGTCTTCTGGTGACGGAGGTAGCGCAGGCCTTCCTTGATATCAGTGAGAGCACTATTCTTCCGCAGTGTGACTGTCCCGGTCAGCGGTAGAAGGCTGACGAAAAGTACCGCCAGCGAATAAAGACCCGTCATGGTGAAATAGACTGCCTGGAAGTCAAAGGCATCAATCAGGAAACCGGCAGCAGCCGGGGCCAGCAGACGGATAACGTTAGACCCCATATTGCTCAGTGACAGGGCATTCATCAGCTGTTCCTGGCTGACTATCTCGGGAAGAACGGCCTGGCGTGAAGGCATCATCAGCCCCATTATGGTGCCCTGGAAGACCGATGCAACCACCAGGATCCACCATGACCCCTCGTTCTCCGTGCTGAGGTATCCTAACATCAGGGAAAGGGCAACACCGAGAGATACTATCGCCGAACCGGCCTGACCGATGAGCATAACATACTTTTTCTGAATACGGTCAGCAATTACGCCACCATAGAGGGAAAAAACCAGGAGAGGAACGGCATGGGCAAGAGACATGGCACCCAGGATAGCGGCGGAACCGGTCAGCCGGTAGACCAGCAGGGAGCGTGCTAACAACTGCATGTTCATCGAGGCCATCTGGCAGACCAGTGCACCCCAGTATAGACGGTAGGTAGGATTTTTCAGAGAAGCAAAAGTCCGCAGATTGAGAAACCGGGTAAACCACCCCTCATTTTTACCTGTAACTTCTACCGGTCCTTCATTTTTATTGCGGTCTGAGAATCCGGAAAAGTCTTTTCTCACAAGCTAGCCTTGTACGCAACGTATGAAATAGCATAATACTGCAAGATATAAGATGAGTGAACTGCGTGCAGTTGTCTTGTATGCCAGTTTACGACTATCCGGCAGCTACATGCAAGGAATACCGGATTAAGTGCTCTTCGTGTGAGGACTGCCCGATGAAGATTTCCGGCAGATAAAAAATCCCCTGTCTGCGTCGCCGGTTAATCCGGTCAGACCTTCACGCTCATGATGAGAGTAGCTGTCAATTGATACAAATCCGGCATTTTCGAGTGCGGATATTACCTCGGCAGCAGGGTAGCATTTCTGGAACAGGGTTATGTCTTTTCGCTTCCAGTCATCTTCCAGGAGCATGATGGTGGTATCGAACCGCGCCACCTTCTCGTCAGGGTCATAGCTGGTGCGGACAATACATAAATGGTCATCCTCGACGATACCGAAGTTATCGTTCCAGGTGAGACCGTAACCGGCCTCCATGTTGAGGTCGAAGAAAAAATATCCGCTTTCACGAAGGACTGCAAACACGTTTCGGAAAACCGCTGTCAGTTCTTCGAGGGACATAACGTGGTTCAGGCTGTCAAAGACGCTTACAACGGCATCATATTGTTCCGGTAGCTCGAAGGTACGGGCGTCAGCTTTAATGAATTCGGCATCCGGGGCGTTTTCGTGAGCAAATTTGAGCATTTCCGGAGACCCGTCCAGTCCCGTAACACGGTAGCCGAGGGCAGTAAGCGTCCCGGCAAGCTGACCGGTACCGCAGCAGAGGTCAAGGATAGGTGCCCCGGTGGGAAGTTGCCGGAGCACCATTTGCTCCAGTATAGGAAAAACCCGCGGGGTGAAATCATCACCCCAGTACTTGTTATATATCGAGGCAAACGGGTCATAGTCCGAGTAGGTGGTCATTGATAGCTCCAGTCCATTTTCAAGTCCCTGGCAATAGTCCGATGGTCCGTCCTCACCCGCCCTTCAGTTTCTCCGCCAGCAACGGCACAATCTTGAAGAGGTCACCGACCAGGCCATAGGTGGCTACCTCGAAGATTGGGGCATCGGGGTCGTCATTTATGGCCACAATCATGTCCGAGGTCTGCATACCGGCCAGGTGCTGCACAGCCCCCGATATACCGCAGGCGATATAGAGCTTAGGACAGACTGTCTTGCCGGTCTGTCCTACCTGGTGGGCATACGGTATCCAGCCGTCGTCTACGGGCGGTCTTGATGAACCCACTGCCGCCCCGAGGGCGTCGGCCAATTCCCTGATAATCTCAAAATTCTCCGGTTTACCGAGTCCCCTGCCGCCGGATACTATGATATCGGCGTCTTCCAGCTTCACCTTCTCGGTGAGGTCTTTCATAAAGTCCAGCAGCTTGGTACGGGCGGAGACCTTTTCTTTATCGAAGTCTATCCTGATGACGTCCGCTTTTCGTACATTATCCGGCGTGCTGCGTTTGAAAACACGCGGCCGGACAGTTGACATCTGCGGTCGCCTGTTCGGACAGATAATGGTCGCCATGATATTTCCGCCGAAGGTCGGGCGTGTCTGGAGGAGCAGCCTTTTTTCGGTATCAATCTCCAGACCGGTACAGTCGGCAGTCAGTCCTGTCTTGAGGACAGCAGCTACCCGTGGAAAGAACGCCCGCCCGAAGGAAGTCGCTCCGGCAAGGACAATCTCCGGTTTATGCTCCCGGATAAGCCGTACCATCTCGGCTGCATAGACATCATCCTGCCGGACATCAAGGGCTGAGTCATCAACCAGGTAGACCTTGTCCGCACCATAGGCTGCAAGCTGCCCGGTCCCTTCTACATTATGGCCGAAACAGACCGCACAGAGTTCGGTGCCAAGAGTATCAGCAAGCTCCCTTCCTTTTGAGAGAAGTTCATAGCTTACGGGTTTCGTAGCGCCGTCCTGCTGTTCGGCAAACACCCACACCCCGTGATAAGAATCATCAACAATCCCGGTGTCAACTGGTACCTCTATTATGATTATGCCGAACGGGCAGGCATCACGGCAGGCACCGCAGAGATTACAACCTTCACCTATTCTGGTGACATTATCAACTATCT
>DUES01000141.1 GCA_011192055.1 Dehalococcoidia bacterium | reverse complement strand
GTATCTCATCCAGGGCCTGTTGCGGGCTCATACTACTGGTTATGATGCCCATCATTACACCTGATGAGCGGAGCCGGCGAGTTACCGCACGGGTATCAATACCATAAATTCCGGGGATACCGCTGTCCTCCAGGTACCGGTTGACGGTCTTCCGGCTCATATAATGGCTGGGTTCCGGGCATTGCTCCCTGACAGCAAAACCCCGTACCTGTATCCTTGAAGACTCAATATCATGTTCATTAGTACCGTAGTTACCGATAAGCGGGTATGTGGGGACCAGAATCTGTCCCGCATAGGAAGGGTCGGTCAGCATTTCCTGGTATCCAATCATGCTGGTACAGAATACTATCTCCCCGGCAGCATCAACCCCGGAACCAAAGCTGAAACCGTTATATACGGAACCATCCTCCAAGATCAGGTATGCCTTGTTACTCATGTTTATTATTACGGTCTCAATTCCTTTCCTGTTCTATTTTCAACCACTGGAGTTCAATTTTCAACCACTTAATATCAGGTTGGGTCTCTACCATTCTCTAAACCGGTTGGTAATTGGCAATCTCCGGTCTTTACCAAAAGCCCTCGGGGTAATCTTCACCCCTGGTGGTGCCTGGCGCCTCTTGTACTCGCTTAAATCTACCAGCCGGGCTGCTCTCCTGACTATCTGTTCGTCTATTCCCATACTCACAATCTGCTCGACACTTTTATCTTCCTCGACGTAGGCAGTAAGAACAGGGTCCAGTATCTCATAAGAGGGAAGGCTGTCCGTATCATACTGGTCGGGTCTCAGTTCGGCTGAGGGCGGTTTATTAATAATAGTCTCAGGTATCAGGTCCGAACCGGCCAGTGAGTTGCGGTACAGGGACAACTCGTTCACCAGGGTCTTGGGCACATCCTTGATAACGGCAAAACCTCCAGCCATATCTCCGTAGAGAGTCGTGTAGCCGGTGGCATATTCGCTTTTATTACCGGTAGTGAGGACAATCCAGCCGAACTTATTAGACAACGCCATAAGGATATTTCCACGGATTCTGGCCTGGATATTCTCCTCGGTCACATTAGATTGTGTTCCGGTGAAAGCGTCTGAAAGCATATCAAGGTAGGCTTGAAATGCTTTCTCTATCGGGACAGTTATCAGTTGAATACCAAGGTGTTCCGCAAGGAGTCTGGCATCTGAAATACTCCCGGGAGAAGAATAGCGTGAAGGCATGGAAACCCCGGTCACATTCTCTTTTCCGAGAGCATCAACAGCGATAACAGCAACAATAGCAGAGTCAATTCCCCCCGAAAGCCCGATAACAACCTTCTCAAAACCGTTCTTACGAATATAGTCCTGGGTTCCCAATACCAGGGCATCGTAGACCTCACTCAAACGGTCATACGTTTCAACAGGACGAGACGGAAGTACCGGTTTCGGCTTGTATGGAGAGCTTTCCGATATTAATATTTTTTCGGTGCTCCATGGTTTGCCATTAGATGCCGGTGTTTCCTTGCGCCACCGCGGGTCATGCAGACGTGCCCGGAACACGGATTCAACATCGAGGTCGGCAATCACCAGATCTTCTTTCAACTGCCTGCCCCGTACCATAAGTTCTCCCTTTTCATCGAATATCATGCTGTTTCCGTCGAAGACAAGTTCATCCTGTCCGCCTACCAGGTTAACGTATGCAAGTACCGTTACATTGTCGGCTGCGCGCGTTGCCAGCATCCTTTCCCTGAAAGCAGCCCGCCTGTAGTAATATGGTGAGGCACTGATATTAATGACTACTTCCGCCCCCGAACAGGTTTGTGCTGTTACGGGGCCTCCCTCGTACCAGATATCTTCACAGATGTTTACACCGATACCCACACCGTTCACTGTATACACCGGGCAACGGTTACCCGTCCGGAAGTAGCGTTCTTCGTCAAAAACGCCGTAGTTAGGCAGGTAAATCTTATGATAAACGTCGATTAATTTACCATCATGCAGAATTGCAGCAGCATTATGTGTGTCAGAGCCGGCATCTACAAAGCCAACCACGACAGTAATACCGCCGGAGCCGGCAGCAATTTCTTCCAGGCAGTGCCGGTTCTCATCGATAAACTGTGGCTTAAGCAGCAGGTCTTCAGGTGGATACCCGCAGACAGCCAGCTCCGGGAAGGCTATTAAGTCCGCTTCCCAAACCCTGGCTTCTGCTATTGATTTCAGGATTTTTTCGGTATTACCCGCAAAATCCCCTACTGTGGTATTTATCTGCGCCATAGCCAGACGCAACTGACGCATATTTTACACTCCTTCTTTCTCCATTCTTATTATATGCTATACAGCGTTTGAACCGGAATCACCGGTACGAATTCGTACTGCGTTTTCCACTGGTATAATGAAAATTTTGCCGTCTCCTATTTCGTCAGTTCGCGAGCTTTTTACTATAGCTGTAACAGTCTTATTTACGTCCTCATCAACAACGACAACTTCTATTTTCAGTTTTGAAACCAGCTCAACTTTATATTCCTGCCCGCGCCAGATTCGAGTCAACCCCTTCTGTCGCCCGTGACCGCGTGCTTCCGTGAGTGTCAAACCGGGATAACCTATTTCCTCAAGAGCTTCTCTCACCTGGTCAAGTTTCTCCGGCCTGATAATAGCTTCTATCTTTTTCATTCTATCCCTCCAGATAGGGGAAGTTTGGATATGCTCTCATTCCGTGTTCGGTTTCATCCAGCCCTTGTAATTCCACTTTCGGTGATACCCTTAGACCTATAAATCTGTCAATCAGCTTGAAGGTTAAATATCCAAGTGAAAATGCCCAGACCATAGCAGCAACGGCACCAATCGCCTGCGCAGCCAGTTGCCCGAATCCACCACCGTAAAACAGTCCGATAATCTGCGGTCCTTCAGTTGTATACAGTCCGTATGTGCCGTCAGCAAATAGCCCTACGGCAAGCAGCCCCCAGACACCGTTTACGCCATGGACGCTGACAGCCCCTACCGGGTCATCGACATGAATGCGCTCGAAGAAATTCACACTTACCACTACAAGGATACCGGCTATCAGGCCTATCACTACCGCCGCCCAAGCTTCCACCCAGGCACAGGGAGCCGTAATAGCTACCAGCCCTGCAATTGCCCCATTCATGGCCATTGACGGGTCAGCTTTTTTATTCTTTATCCAGGTGTAAATCATCGCGGTGAAGGCACCTGCTGATGCTGCCAGACTGGTGTTCACAGCAACTACCGATATCCTGAGTTCATGACCTGATAATGTGCTGCCTGCGTTAAATCCGAACCAGCCAAACCACAGGATGAAACAGCCAAGTGCAGCCATGCTTATCGAGTGACCCGGTATTGCCCGTGCTTTGCCATTGACGTACTTTCCAAATCTTGGTCCAACCACAATTGCTCCCGCCAGTCCGACCATACCTCCGATGGTGTGCACTACTCCG
>DUES01000140.1 GCA_011192055.1 Dehalococcoidia bacterium | reverse complement strand
GAAATCAACGACGTCACTTTTCACACTTCCGGCCGGCATGAATTTCCAGTTGTCAGCTTCAGACTCTGTCTTCAGCGTCGAGAAGAACCGCTCCACGACTGCGTTATCCAGGCAGTCACCTTTCCCAGACATGCTACTCACCATCCCGTAGCTGCTCAGTAACCGCCGGTATTCATCACAGACACAACGTAATACCTCGCCCGAGTCCTCCTGCTCCGCCAGTGATAACAGCTACCCTGCCCTTTAATCTATCACGCATTTGATAATCCTGATTTATTTTGTTTCCAGGTCAGCCGACCACTTCCCCAACGTCGCCAGTCCGTTCATCCTGGCCCGATGAAGCAATGCCGTCTGTCCTGTGGAATCATCAGTTTTACCATCCCAGGCTACCATTGCCGCCCGCCCGATTGCCCGGCCGTAAGAAAAACTCAGTGCCCATGGTTGCGAACCAAGAACATTCATTGCATTGAGATGAGCGGTTGACATTTCATCAGTCTGTCCGCCGGACAGGAACCCGATTCCCGGCACTTCTGCAGGAACGGTGCGCCGTATGCACTTCAGGGTTTCGGAAACCACCGTATCCACATTTGCCTGTGTCGGACAATCACTGCCGGAGAGCACCATATTGGTCTTCAGAACAATCCCATCAAGCAGGACCCGGTGTTCGTAGAGTGTCTCAAAGACCCGGTGCAAGAACCATTCGGAGACCTCGAAGTGGCGCTGGATGTCATGTTCACCCCTCATTTCCACCTCAGGTTCGACAATGGGTACCAGTCCGGCATTTTGAGCCAGGGCAGCACACTCGGCAACACTTCGCGCGTTGGACTCGATCGCCCGTGAGGTTGGCAGACCGGGACCGACCTTTACCCCAACCCGCCATTTAACAAACCGGACTCCCAGCTCCCGCCACCTCTCAAGTCGTTCCGGCAATCCGTCCAACCCCATGGGAATACGTTCTTCAGGTGAACCGCCCAGACGTTGCCAGCCTGTAGTGGGTGTTACGCCTATCATGATACCCTGCCGGTTAATCAACTCCGGAAACAGGGTGCCGTCTTTACTCTTCTGCTCGAATATATCATCGAACACGATGATACCACTGATATAATCACTCAGGCCCCGGGTACGAAACAGCATTTCCTGGAAATCCCGGGCTGCTTCAGTGGTCTTCGGTTCCTCCATGGTACCCCACCAACCACCTGCCAGTCCGCGCGGTGGCACATCGGCAGCAAAAAGCCCCTTACCCGGCGCAACCATTGCCTGAGCCGTTGTTTCAAGTGTGTGTTCGTTCACATTACCCTCCTATAGTTTGACATCGACGACTCCCGTGTGTCTGTTGTAATTAACTGCGTTCCCGGATGAACGTATCTACTTCTTCCATACTCGGAATACCTTTCCTGTTTCCCAGCACCTTGCAGTGAATGGCTGAAACCGCCGAGGCAAAAGTAGCAGTTCTACTAAGGTCCCAGCCTTCTACAAGACCGACCAGATAGGCACCGTGAAAAACATCACCAGCACCGGTTGTATCAACCACGTCAACTTGAAAGGCAGGAGTATGAAACTGTTCTTCCCGGCTGGTAGTGTAACTGCCGTTCACGCCTTCTGTCTGAACGACAATACGCGGGCCTGTTTCAAGGATGGCCTGTCCTGCCTGCCGGTGGTCCTGGTATCCGGTCAGCATGGTACCGAATCCCGAACCGCAAATCAGCACATCCGTTTCAGCCACCAGGGCTTGCATCCGCTCTGGAATGGGCCGATTAGTTGCACCTGCATCCAAAACTACGGACTTATCCTCTTCGTGCATCCACCGGGCTGCCTGCAATGCTGCCTTCGGGTGGCTCCCATCAAGGTGCAGATACCGGCCAGATGTCACGTAATTACGATCCAGTTCTTCCGGCAGTACCGGTCGTGACAGGGTACTGCGCAGGGGAGAGAAATACCGCTCGCCGGTCTTCTCATGCACATAAACAATAAAAATGTGGTTTTCCGGTTCATCGCGCTTGACCATGTGGCTGACATCAACACCGGCCTTTTCTAAAGAGTGTATCTTTCGTGCCGCCATTTCATCATTGCCAACGGTATCTATAAATCCTGTCCGAATACCAAGCATGGCAGCTACCGCACATGCCGTTCCGGCAGGTCCGCCGTCAGCAAGTGCGAAACTACTCACTCTACCCGGGTCTTCCCAGCGGGGCAGCCTCTCAAGTCTGATGACTACGTCTACATTGGCCAGGCCCAGTCCGATAACTTCAGGTACAACCATTTCAATCATCCTGCATAGAATTTACTTTCGGTTACAGCGTCTACCGGCAGCATGAATCCGGCTTGATTTCCTTGTATTCCAAGACCTTCGGTTGAACAGGAGACGCGTAAACCGGTGTTCCATTATAGCACCCTCGGTCTACTGTAGTGTAACCGTGAATATACAAGAGTTACGGGCGTTCAGTCCCGAGGCAGCTTTTACAGTGTCCCGCAGGTGATTGACAACCGGGTGGCACGGATATACTATTGATGACAAAGTGTTGCCGGTCAGGATACTCTTGTGCGAATTAGAACAGGAAATCACAACGAAAAGGAGACAACATGACGGAAGAGACGAAAAACTGGACATTCCACCACCTGGGCGTAATAGTTGCCGATATGGAGAAGGCAGTTGAATACTACTGGT
>DUES01000014.1 GCA_011192055.1 Dehalococcoidia bacterium | reverse complement strand
GTACAGTTCCGGGTACACGTATCGCCAAGCAGTAAAAATGTGGCAGTTTGTTTTTTATAACAGTCCCCTATATTGGGGCACATGGCGCTCTCACAAATGGTATGCAAATTCAGACTGTCCAGCATTTTCCTCATATCGGACATGGTCGCAGGCGCAGGCATTCTTTTTTTAAACCAGGGTGGGAGCCTGTCCCTCATAGTAAACACCTCGTTTGACTTTCAATCGCCCATTCTATCTTTACATCAAACACCGCAGCAAATCTCTCGACCATTCTTTCTACTACATCGTCGAATGGCACATCATGACCCAGAATACCCGTGATTGACGTTACGCCCTTGTCAGTAATACCGCACGGATTGATAAACGAGAAGTGTTCCATAATGGGGTTTACATTGAGAGCAATCCCGTGCATCGTAATCCACTTTTTAACACGCACCCCGATAGCGGCAATCTTCTCATCACCGGCCCAGACGCCCACATGTTCATCATCTCGTTTTGCCTCTATTGAGAAGTCGTCCAGGGTTTGTATCAGCACTTCCTGAAGGGCATAGATGTAACGATGAATATCCTTGCCCTGTTTCCTCAGGTCCATTATTGGATAGGCAACCAGTTGTCCCGGACCGTGATAGGTGATGTCTCCCCCCCGGTCTGAAAAATAAACAGGTATCCCCTGTATTTTCAGTTCTTCCCTGGTCAGCAGGAGATTGTCCAGTTTCCCTGATTTTCCAATGGTAAAGGTTGGAACATGGGACAGCATAAGAAGAGTATCCGGTGATTCACCGTTCAGGTTTTGTAACCATAAACTCTGCTGTAATTTGTACGCCTCGTTATATTCAACAGGTTTACGCAAGTAATGAACACAAAGCATCTGTGGCACCTGATATATAGAGGTCATTATATTTATTATACTATGCCTGGAACCTAAGGCATAAGGACTACTTTTACCGCTTCTTCAGCCTTTAACTGGGTCTCAAATGCTTCACTGGCCTGTTCCAGCGGGAATGTATGTGTTATCAGCGGTTTTCTGTCCACCTTCCCTGAACCAATCAGTTCCAGGGCCTGTAGAAACTCTTCGATAGACCATGCCCAGGAACCGTACAGCGTAATCCCTTTCCTGACCATCATATTGATTTCAAGTTCCGGTGGTTTTTCGAATATTGAAACCACAACCACTTTGCCGTTCACTTTAGTCATGTTTATTGCCTGCTGCAACACGGGAGTACCTGTATAATTAAGCGGAAGTCCGGCACAGTCATAGACCGTATCCGCTGTACCGGTTGCTACGGGCATATAAGACATCTGCTCGGAACCTAACAGGTCTATTATCTTCTGGACCGGGTCTTCCCGGCTGGCGTTAATCGTAACATCGGCACCAAGCTGGCTGGCCATGTCAAGTCGTCTGTCTGAAATATCCATCACGATAGTCCGTACCGATGATATTGCTTTCAGTGACTGGAGGACACCCAGGCCAATAATGCCTGCACCCATTATTACGTGTGTCTCACCATCCACCGGTTGTGCCAGGTTAACGGCATGAAGAGATGTAGCCAGCGGTTCTGTGGTTGCGGCTTCCTCAAAACTGATACCGTCAGGCATAGGTATCAATATTGGTGTCATCACAGCTGGAACACGGTAGTATTCGGCGTTTCCGCCCGTTCCTACGGTACAGACCCTGTCACCAACCTTGATACCGGGAACTTCTCCATTAATCTCAGCCACTTCCCCACTGAATTCATGACCCATTACTCTGCCGGAGCCAACGGGTGTACCGAGGTCCTCAAACATACCGTGCCGGTAGGTATGCAGGTCCGACCCGCATATTCCACAGGCACGCACCCTGAGTAGTACGTCCCCTTCCTCAAGACCTGGTTTGTCTACCTGTTCGAATCTGACATCCCTGGGACCATAATATACGGCTGCTTTCACCTTTACCCTCCATTCGCCGGGATAATAATACCGGAAATGTATTCAGGAAAAGACCAGTGAACTAAATAGTAGAACAACCCACATCCGGTGTCAATGGTTGCGCTTCTTTCCGCCGTTTGATGCATAACCGTTTCCTGCACCAGATTTATGGCGGTTTTACTCTGTAAAAGGGATAAACCGTTGTCAATCAGGTCAATTACGTATAGAATAGACCGAAAGATATCAATGCACCGATAATAAACCGTTCATAGGTTTTCCATACAGCAATAACAGGAGAGGTGTTATGGACATTGATAAAGACAAGCTGATTGCAATGTACCGGATGATGGTCAGGATAAGGATGTTCGAAGAACGGGTTTCCAGCGAGTTCGCTGCCGGTAATATACCCGGTTTCGTTCATGTTTATATTGGTGAAGAAGCATCCGGTACCGGCTCTTGCGCCACCCTTCGTACCGACGACTTCATCACGAGTACTCACCGCGGGCACGGTCATGTCATTGCCAAAGGCGGCAAGACAGACCGGATGATGGCGGAACTCTTTGGGAAGAAGACCGGTTACTGTAAAGGCAAGGGAGGTTCGATGCATATTGCCGACACCGACCTTGGAATACTGGGAGCTAACGGTATTGTGGGTGCCGGTATTACGCTTGCCGGAGGGGCTGCACTTTCTGCGCAAATGAGGGGTACCGACCAGGTGGTTCTCTGTTTCCTTGGTGACGGTGCCAGCAACCGGGGCACTTTCCATGAAGGTATCAACATGGCTTCAGTATGGCGGTTACCGGTGGTCTACATTATAGAAAACAACATGTATGCGGAAAAGACCCGCATCTCTGATACCTATCTGTTAACAAACCTGTCTGACAGAGCGGGAGCATTCGGTATTCCCGATGTTACCGTCGATGGTAACGACGTAATAGCTGTCTACGAAGCCGTGCAAATTGCCGTGGAAAGGGCAAGAAACGGGGAAGGCCCTTCACTGGTGGAGTGCAAAACATACCGGATGCACGGACACTTTGAAGGTGACCCCCAAACCTATAAATCGGCCGAAGAAGTGGAGGAATGGAAGAAAAAAGACCCTATCGATATGTTCCGGAAACGCCTGGCCGAGATGAAGATTATGACAGAGCAGGATGCTGACAAGATGGATGCCGGGATTGCCGGCGAGATTGAGGAAGCGGTCAAATTTGCCAAGGAAAGCCCGTTTCCGGCACCCGAAGAAGCCCTGGAAGATGTCTTTGCCTAAGGAGGATGTTGAAAAGTGAGAGAACTGAGTTTTACGCTGGCCCAGAATGAAGCTTTTGACGAGGAAATGGCACGGGACCCGCGTGCGTTCATAATTGGTGAGGATATTGGTGAACACTGGGGCGGACCAATGGGACAGTTCCGCGGTCTGTTTGCCAAATATGGGGCTGACCGGATACGGGAGACACCAATTTCAGAAACAGCCATCATGGGAGCCGCAATCGGTGCTGCAGCCACTGGCATGCGGCCTATTGCTGCGATGATGTTTGTCGATTTTCTCGGTGTTGCCGGTGACGAGTTATTGAACCAGATTCAGATGCGCTACATGTTTGGCGGAAAGATAGCGCTGCCCTTAACCATACTGGCGAGTATCGGTACCGGCGTGTCGGCAGCCGCCCAGCACTCAAAAAGCATGTTCGGGTGGTTGATGGCTATCAAAGGACTGAAGATTGTGGTACCATCCACGCCGTACGACGCCAAAGGTCTCCTCAAGTCAGCCATCCGGGAGGATAACCCTGTGATATTCCTCTCCCACAAGCGACTGGGCGGAAGACTGACCAGCCAGATACCCGATGAAGAGTATACGATTCCCCTGGGCAAAGCCGATATCAAGAGAGAGGGCAAGGATGTCACTGTAGTGGCTACGGCGTTCATGGTCCACCGCGCATTATCGGCCGCAGATACGCTTCAAAACGATGGTATCAGCCTGGAGGTGATTGACCCGCGTACCCTGGTGCCACTTGATAAAGAGACAATTATTAAATCTGTTGGCAAGACCGGGCGTATGGTCATTATCAGTGAAGAGCCGCGAACGGGAAGCTGGGCAGCCGAAGTCTCCGCTACCGTGGCTGAAGAAGCCTTTGATTATCTGGATGCACCGATTAAGAGGGTCTGTGCTCCCGATACACCGATACCATTTACACCTGTCCAGGAGAAGTTCTGGACCCCGGATGAGGAAGACCTGATAAAGGCAGTCCGGGATATCATGTAGTCGGCTATCTGTTACGGCAGGTGCGGTAAAGACGTCAGTCCGGCAAACGTTAATTAACGTGTACGGTCTGTCGTTACGTGGAATAAGGCAGCAGGAATGAGAATGTACTTCCCTTTGAAGATGTACTTTCTGCTCGGACATGACCATTCTGTGCTTCTACCAGTTGTTTAACGATGGCCAATCCCAGTCCGGAACCACCTGTGCTTCGACTTCGTGAGCGGTCCACGCGGTAGAATCGGTCAAAAACATGCGGCAGGTCCTCAGCAGGAATACCAATACCCTCATCAGTCACGCCGACCGTCACTCCGCCCTGTCCGGCAGCAGACCCGGATATTACCGTCTGATAATGGAGTTACCGTCACGGCGCCACTTGCTTCTAAGGAGTTCGCTGGCATCGAGCAGCACCTGAAGTGTCCTGTATCGGGAAGAGCTCAGTTTTGAGACTCCCAGGAATTTGGCGGCATCGGAAGCGGCAATGGGTCCCGGCATTGAATCGCCGGATACGGCAGCCCTTTTTGACCATGCTGTATCTATCTGAGTATCCCACTTGATATCGGGTGTATCGGGAGCAGACACGGCATTCTGGTCCCCGAGTTCGACTGTCATGTCTCCCTCTTTTCCCGACCGGTTGACCTTTACCCCTGGTGATGCCTCCAGGTACTTGGTGAAAGTTGAATATCCCAGTGCGCGGAAACTGAAGCTCGGGTCAAGTCTCTGCAGGGCCTGGTGGAGCTTGCTTCCTAACACTTTACCCTGCTCATCAACGGTAGCTTCAATTGCCCTGATGAGGAGTTCCTCGGCACTGTGTTTCTTACCACGGCGTGGCAGGCTCCGGTGCTTCCCTTTCTTTTCAAAGTAAAAATACCGGTCGCAGGATATCACCAGGGAGTGAGGGGCAGTACTCTCTCCACCGGCCCCGATTACCATCTTTCCGGCGGCACGGAGCCGACTGACCAGGGGGACAAAATCACTGTCTGCGGAAACAATGACAAAGGTATCAACAGTGGACTGGTACAGCAAGTCGACAGCGTCGATTCCCAAGCGGATATCACTGGTGTTTTTACCGGAAGGAGTTGCATGGAAGACCTGTATAGGCTCAATTCCCAGTTCGAGGAGCTGGTCACGCTTATTACTGGCCCCCGACCAGTCGCCATACGCTCTCTTTACGATAATCCGGCCAACATCGGCCAACTGGTCAAACAGCCATTGTATCGAGTCCAGGCCGACATTCTCAACATCAACCAGGACAGCAATCTGCCGATCGGCAGACGAATCGGTAGCCGTCATAATACCTCCAATAAAGAAAAGGGGTTGAATACGTTCGTTATGTTCAACTCATCTGGACTAAATGTATGACTTTAACTGCTATTTGTCAATGATACGAGACTGAAAAGAAGCATGGAACTAACTTTCAGAGTAAAACATACGGATATTCAGATATGCTGCTTCATCGCTAAAATGCATGCTCTTTTACAATAACAGTACTTCTTTCATCACTATGATATGGTAACATACTTTCATATACTTAATTGACGCTACTGCATCTGAGTTGCTCCTGAAAGGTCGGAAAGGCCATGTTTGACGTATGCGTGGTAGGACACGTAACCAGGGACATAGTACAGATTGGTAACAGGCAAACAGAGATGCCGGGCGGTACCGCATACTATGCTTCCCTGGCGATGAAGTTCCTGGGTATGGATGTCGCGGTGGTTACTACTATCGGCAAAGATAGTAAATATCTCCTGGAGCACCTTTACCGTAATAATATTTCCGTATTCTTCAGGGATAGTCCTCGCTCAACTACGTTTATAAACAATTACACGGATGACATGCGGCAGAGAATACAAAGGGTTACAGCGACCGCACTTCCATTCACCGTAATGGATATCCGGAGCATACAGGCATCCGTTTTTCATCTTGGTCCGTTGAACCGGGATGAAATTCCACCTGATATTATACGTACGCTTTCGGCACGGTCAACGGTATCGCTGGATGTACAGGGCTTCCTGAGAACACTCCAAGACGGACAGGTGGTTTTAACGGACTGGCCGGACAAGGAAGAAGCCCTGCGATATGTTACTATCCTGAAAACGGATGAAGAAGAAGCCCGGATATTGTCCGGAGAAACCGACCTGGAGCGTATGGCTGCCAGGTTGTCCGGACTCGGTCCCCGTGAAGTAATAATTACGCGTGGCAATAAAGGTTCATTAATATATTCTGCCGGCAGGTCCCATACAATACCTGCCTGTGCTCCGCACATACCGGTCGACCCCACGGGGTGTGGAGATACGTATATGGCCGGTTATCTGTTCATGAGACTGATTACGCATAGTCCTGCTGAAACAGGCGATTATGCGGCAAGACTGGCAACGGCAAAGCTGGAAAGAAGCGGACCTCTTTATTAGCTGTAGCTCCGGTATGCTGATTTACTCAGGATTGAGCCGTCTCCATATATTGTGTGACGTGATACCGCCGGATGCGTTTCGAACATTAAACCCGTTAAGACGGAGAATACGAGTTGCAAAATATGACCTGTATCCTACCGTACAATACGGTACAATTTCACCACCTGCCGGTATTTCATTTAAACGGCCTCGCAGTGTGTCTAAAGGAATATTAATCGCTCCACTGACATGACTTTCAGCGAATTCATCAGGCCTCCTGACATCTAGAACAGTAGAACGGTCTGTGTTTATTTCATCCCAGTGAATGAGCGGGGCATCATCCCGTAAAGCATTGGCAGCGACCATTCCCGCCATGTTTACAGGGTCTTTTGCTGCCCCGAACTGGGGGGCATAACAGAGTTCGGCTTCCTCCAGGTCAAAGACCGTCGCTCCCTTCTGGATTGCCATGGAAAGCACGTCAATACGCCTGGCTGCGCCGCCCTCTCCGACTGCCTGGGCACCGAGAACCCTG
>DUES01000139.1 GCA_011192055.1 Dehalococcoidia bacterium | reverse complement strand
GTAGGCCGGGCCGTCTCGCCCGATGTATCGTGTAAAAGCATCCTTAAAACTATCAATACAGCCATTCCCAATCAGCACCTGGGCAATGTGCGGTCGCCCCACGGTGGCTGAACCGGCAATCTCGAGAACACGCTCCCACTCTATCACACAACCGATATCTGCGAGCCTGGCTACCATTTTTCGGGCACGTTCCCGGCGTGAATTTCGCATCTTCTCCAGGGCAGCCTGAAGTTCCGCATCAGCGTGGTTAATAAAGTACCCCAGGATATGGGCCTCTCCGGCGGGGATATCGGTACTGACCTCAATACCCGGTATTACCTGCAGCGCAGGGAAGGACCGTGCGGCTTCCAGGGCGGAGTCGATACCGTTCGTCGTGTCATGGTCGGTTATGGCAATGACCGATAGTCCCCGTGCAGCCGCCCGTGAAACAACTTCGGCGGGACTGAACTGACCATCAGAGGCATCGGTATGAATGTGAAGGTCGACACGGGACATGCTGTCAGTCCACCTCCCGCGTAATACGCTCAATACTGGTTGCCCTGCCGGTGGTATCGTCCGTTTCTACAAGGACAGCGTTAAACATTGTCCGGCCTTTTCCCACGGAAAGCCGGTTGGGCAGCATGGTCAGGAACCGCTCCAGTACCAGATCGGCGTCATCCCCGATGATAGAGTCCATGGGTCCTACCATGCCGATATCGGTGACATACGCGGTGCCTTTGGGCAATACCCGCGTATCAATTGTTCCTACGTGGGTGTGGGTACCGAGTACTGCGCTGACCCGGCCATCCAGGTAGCGGCCCATGGCTACTT
The DNA here is from genome assembly GCA_011192055.1 of Dehalococcoidia bacterium. The sequence goes on along the minus strand of DUES01000139.1, from coordinate 1,703 downwards.
TCTCCGATGTCGCTTCGGCGTGGAAATCGATGATGATAACGGGCGGTCTGCTGCTGCCAAGTTCACTCAGGAGCTGGTCCATGGCTCGAAAAGGACAGTCCACGGCATTCATGAACGTCCTCCCGAGCAGGTTCACGACCATGTAACGGTCATTGGTAAAATAACCCCTGCCCGGTACACCCGGCGGATAATTGAGCGGACGCAGTAAAGGCATTTCACTATCAAGGTAGGGGATAATCTCCCTGAAAGCCCACACGTGATTGCCCGACGTCAACACGTCAGCTCCGGCATCGAGTAATTGTTCGGCTATACTCGGAGTTACACCGCGACCACTGGCAGCATTCTCCGCGTTTAAGATAACCAGGTCCAGCCGATACTGTTCCCTGATATCAGGTAACAGTACGGAACATGCCTGACGCCCCGGCTTTCCTATTACATCACCAACGGCAAGTATTCTCATCAGCCCCTGTTCTTAAAAGCAACCTTCAACCACTCCGGCAGCCTTCAGCTTGATAAGCTAGTATTATACCAGACTGTTTCAACTGAGATATCGTGGTTCCGGTTACTTGGCGTAGTCTATGGCACGGGTCTCCCGGAGCACAGTGACCTTAATCTGTCCGGGGTACTCCAGGCCTTCCTCTATTTTCTTAACAATGTCCCGCGCAAGTCTCATCCCGCCAAGGTCATCAATTTCCTCCGGTTTGACCAGGATGCGGATCTCGCGGCCTGCCTGTATGGCAAACGACTTGTCCACACCGGCGAATCCGTTGGCGATGTCTTCAAGCGCAGTCAGTCTCTTGAGGTAGTTCTCCAGTGATTCACGTCGTGCACCTTCCCTGGCACTGCTGATAGCATCGGCTGCTGCCACCACGAAGCCCCAGAAACTGACGTCACCGGTCTCAAAGTGGTGTTCGGCGATTCCCTGGACTACTTCGGGGGACTTTTCCCACTGCTTGACCAGGTCTGCCCCGATAGCGGCGTGGGTCCCCTCTACCTCGCGGTCAACCGCCTTACCGATATCATGCAGCAAACCGGCCTTCTTGGCAATGGTGGTATTAGCACCAAGCTCTGCAGCAATCATTGCGGAGAGATATGCTACCTCTGTACTGTGCCTCAGAACGTTTTGACCGTAGCTGGTGCGGTATTTGAGTCGTCCCAGGAGCTTGATAATTTCGGGACGCAGTCCATGTACGCCTACGTCGTAGGCTGCCTGTTCCCCGGCGCTGATAATCTCAGCCTCGGTCTCAGCCTCTGCTTTCTGGACTACTTCTTCAATACGGGCAGGATGAATACGCCCGTCAAGGATGAGCTTGGTGAGAGCATTACGGGCAATCTCTCTCCGTACCGGATCGAAGCTGGATAATGTCACTGCTTCCGGTGTATCATCAACAATCAGGTCAACTCCCGTGGCCTGCTCCAGTGCCCTGATGTTCCGTCCCTCCCGCCCGATAAGACGGCCTTTCATCTCGTCACTGGGAAGCGGGACACTGACTACGGTAGTTTCTGATACTATTTCGGAAGCACTTCGCTGTATGACCTGGGCAAGTATCTCCTGGGATTTACGGTCAGCGTCTGTCTTCAGTTTTTCTTCCCATTCACGAAGGCGTCGTGTTGCTTCTTCCTGTATTTCACTACTCATCCTGTCCAGCAGGGTATTCTTGGCTTCTGCGCTGGACATCCCGGAGATGAGTTCCAGTTGCTTG
>DUES01000138.1 GCA_011192055.1 Dehalococcoidia bacterium | reverse complement strand
GCGGTATCGCATGTGCCTACTACTCCACCACCGGGAGCGCTGGGTGAAAGGCAGCGGATGCAGGGGGTTTTTCCGGCTATGATACTCATTGTCATACCGGATGAAGCGATTGCTGCGCCGTAAATCCAGGGAATGCCGTGTTTCAGGGCAACATCATTGAGCAGGAACCTTGATTCGAAGTTGTCCAGGCCATCAACAATAAGGTCCATACCACTGACGAACTTTTCAATATTGGTATGATTGGCATCGGCAACGATGCCTTCGATTTCAATCGATGAGTTTACTTTTTTAAGGTGCCGCTCCGCTGCGACAGCCTTGGGCAGCTCGTCCTTAACGTCATCTTCATTGAAAAGTGCCTGCCTGTGCAGATTGTGGTACTCGATGAAGTCGCGGTCCACGATTCTAACCTTACCGATACCGGCACGAACCAGGCTGGACGATATCATCGTACCTAATCCCCCGCAGCCGATGATAACCACCGAGCTTTCAGACAGTTTACGCTGTCCTTCTTCACCAAGACCGGGAAATATAATCTGTCTCGAGTATCTGTCCATCATCATGTTGACCTGCCTCCTTCCCAGCCAAACGTTACCATGCTGCATACAGGGTTATATGTAGTACATGATTTCTTTAGACCGTATCTTAGCGGCCTGCTTCTCAACCAGGTCCTGAAGGGTTATTGACCCCAGCAGTCCATCGATTGTCTTGCCCAGTTCAGCCCATACATCGCGGATAGCACAGATACCGGATTGCGGACAACTATCCGGGTTGGTAACACATTCCCTGGGATAGACTGACCCTTCAAGAAGCCGGATAACCTCGTCGGCCTTTATTTCATGAGGGGGGCGCATAAGCTGGACTCCGCCATGCAGTCCGCGCGTACTGCGCACCAGCCCGGCGGCAATTAACGGAGACATGAGACGTGCCAGGTAGGGCAGGGAGATGTTCTGGTTATGCGCAATATCCTTGAGCAGTATCGGACCCTGGTTCCAGTGCCGTGCCATCTCAACCAGTGCCCTGGTCCCGTAACATGTCCGGGCAGAAAGTTTCATTACTGCTCCACGAATACATGACTAAGTTGGTTAATTTAGTATAGAATAACATGGAGCAAAGGTAGTGTCAATAGTCCGGACGATTATGTGAAAGAAACAGAATGAGGAATAAAAATATGCGCCGGCTTTACCCTCTATCACAGTGGTTAAACCGACGCATATTTAGTTACGGTATTTGGGAATATTCTATCCGGAGTACTACAATACAGGCAGGTATCGTTGTATCTCGAAGTCTGTTACCCGGGTACTGTACTCGTCCCACTCGTACTTCTTGTTGGTGATGAAAGCCTTAAAGACATGGTCTCCAAGCGCCGTCCGCACCAGTTCGCTCTTCTCGGTAAGGATAATTGCTTCCAGAAGACTGGCCGGCAATGTACCAATACCACGAGCTTCACGCTCAGTTGCAGTCATTTCATAAACGTTCTCTTCGACCGGTTCCGGTGCTTCATATTTGTTTATAATTCCTTCAAGCCCGGCAGCCAGCATCACGCTGAAAGCAAGGTAGGGATTGCAGGCAGGGTCAGGAGAACGGAACTCTATCCTGGTAGCCTGCTCCCGCCCCGGCTTGTAGTCGGGAATGCGAATGAGGTCAGACCGGTTGCGCTTTGCCCATGACAGGTACACCGGTGCCTCATAACCGGGAACAAGCCGCTTGTACGAGTTGACCCACTGGTTGCAGACAGCGGTGATTTCAGGTGCATAGTGCAGGAGGCCGGCAACATAGTGCCTGGCTTCTTCAGTAAGGTGGAACTCGTTGTCCTGGCTGAAGAAGGCATTCCGGTCACCTCTGAACAGCGACTGGTGAACGTGCATGCCACTGCCGTTGATACCGAATATCGGCTTGGGCATGAAGGTAGCGTATACTCCGTTCGACATGGCAACTTCCTTGACGACCAGCCGGTAGGTCATAACGTTGTCCGCCATGCTCAGGGCATCCGTGTACCTCATGTCTATCTCGTGCTGGCTGTGTGCTACCTCGTGGTGGGAATACTCGATATCAATACCCATTTCCTCGAGCATAAGAACCGTCTGCCGCCTGAGGTCTGTGGCAGCATCCCGCGGGGTGAGATCAAAGTAACCACCCATGTCCAGCGGTTCCAGGTTCTTTTCATCCTTGAAGTAGAAGAACTCCAGCTCCGGGCCAACATAGAAGGTATAGCCCATATCCGCTGCCCGCTTCAGGTTCCGTTTCAGTATGTAGCGGGGGTCGCCTTCGAACGGGTTTCCACTGGGCTGCCGGATATCGCAGAACATCCGGGCTACGGCATTGTGCTCGCGGGGCCGCCACGGTACCAGTCGGAAGGTATCAGGGTCAGGCAGGGCTATCATGTCACTCTCATCAATCCTGGCAAAGCCCTCAATTGACGAACCATCAAAGCCCATCCCTTCTTCCAGGGCACCTTCCAGTTCCTGGACGGTGATGGCGAAACTTTTCAGCGTACCGAGGATATCCGTGAACCATAACCAGATGAATTTGACATCATGCTCCCTGGCCGTTCTGAGGATGTATTCCTTGCTTTCGCTACTTCTGTTTTCCATTATTTTCTCCCCCAAACCAACTCTTTCTTTACAGGATACTGTGTTTGCGCCGGAATCACCGGTACGGATTCGTCATTTGTTCACTCACTGTAACCCTGAACGGTATGGTTCCGGTTGGTCAGCAATATGCCGTCTGCCGGAACCTTCAACCAGTATCAAGTATAAAGGAGTATTGTTTCCGGCATATTACGATTGCATTAAAGTTAGATTACGTTTGGATAGTAATAGCAGTTTTCCGTGGTCTATGAATAGACTATATCCGGCTTGTATACGGATAAAGCTCACCAGGACTGTAAGAGAAACATACCAGGCGGTCTTATCTGTCAGGCTTGAACCGGTAGCCGACATTCCTGACTGTTTCGATGAAGCTGTGCCCGTATCCCTCAAGCTTACTGCGGAGTCTTCTGATATGGACGTCTACCGTTCTGTCGCCACCGAAGTAATCTTCACCCCAGACCCGGTCAAGCAGGGCATTGCGGGTGAAAACACGGCCGGCATTCCCGGCCAGAAAACGCAGCAGTTCGTACTCTCTGAAGGTAAGCGTAATAGGATGACCGGCAACTGTAACCTCATAGCGGGCAGTATCAATGACAAGTTCGCCATGCAGGGCCGGCCCGGGGGGAGCTATAAAACTATTTTTATTGAGTGCGTGCTTTATTCTCAGTACCAGTTCAGCCGTATTACAGGGCTTGACCACGAAATCTCTGCCCCGGAGGTGGCTGTCCAGGTGACAGAGTGTTCCTAATTCACCCAGGATAATGACCGGTACGGACAGGTCTTCGATTGCCATTTCGGAGAGGGCATGTTCTCCCGCATTACTGTCTGCGTCAAGCAGCACCAGGTCTCCCGGATACCCGCCGGTTTCATATGACGGTGCAGCGATAGTACAGTGATAACCATCTTTGGTTAGCTCGCTGGTTAACCTCCGGAGGGCATCACATTCATCGGCTACCACGCTGATACTGACCGGAGCGCTGCTCTTCATGTAATGGTTTCCCCGTGTACTGACTGTGCATACTTCAGGAAATTATCATATAGCCGGAGCCCGGCCTCGCCGCTTCTCTCCGGATGAAACTGGGTGGCTATCAGGTTACCCCGGGCTACAGCACTGCAAAACCTGATGCCGTATTCCGTTTCACCGATTACCAGTGACGCATCATC
>DUES01000137.1 GCA_011192055.1 Dehalococcoidia bacterium | reverse complement strand
TGTACGCCTGCTTTTTCCTGAAGTTATATCCTGTGGTAAAATGTGCAGGTCAAGGGCTAGTCCGTTATGGCTAGCCCTAGAGGTATTTAATAAGTAAGATGGAGATACTGAACCTCAGTTCACTGCTACATTTAGTCCGTCAGGTACCGGCTTTCCGGCAGCTTATGTCTGAGCTTGACCAGCAGCACGACAGCACCAGGATAACCGTGCTGGATGCAGCCAAACCCTTCCTTATTGCGGCCCTCTACCGTGAATCGGGGAGACCGGTTATGGTGGTGTCAGCGCAGCCGGAGAGCAGCCGGAGAATTTACGACCAGCTGCTTACTTGGAGTGATTCCGGCGATGTAAGGTTTTTCCCGGAGCCGGATGCCCTTCCCTATGAACGTCTGGCACTTGACAGTCCGTCGGAGCAGGAACGGCTGGAAGTCCTCTCAGCCCTGGTAAATAGTGATATAAATACCGGCTGTATTATGAACCCGCCACTGGTTGTTACTTCGGCGGCAGCGTTGATGCAGAAGACTACCCGGCGGAGTGAATTCGCCGGTACATTCCATTCGATAGATACAGGAATGGAGATTGAGCCCCTCCAGTTGCTGGAGAGATGGGACAAGATGGGCTACAGGGTAGAAAGCATGGTGGAAATGCCGGGCACCGCCAGTCACCGCGGGGGTATTGTTGATATTTATCCGCCAACCAGCGAAATGCCGGCCCGGCTGGAGTTTTTCGGTAATACCGTGGAGAGCATCCGTCTTTTTGACCCGACTTCGCAGCGGTCGCAGAAAGAGGTCCCTTCTATTACGGTAGGTCCTGCTACCGAACTGCTGACACCCTTATTGAGCAACAAGCCGGACCTTGAATCCTTCCTGCGTGATATTGACCTGACCGGGTGTAACGATGAAACAAGGCAGCAGTTTAAGCAGGAACTGGTCATGCTTACGAGCGGGCAGAGACCGGAAAATCTGCGTTTCTACGCTCCGCTGTTCGGTACAGATAGTATTCTCGACTACCTGCCGGACAATGCCCTGCTGATATTGGATGAACCGCGCAACATTGAACTGGCGGCGCTTGAGCTTGATTCCAGGGCGGAAGAACTGCGTACTACGAAATATGAGCGTGGTGAGTTACCCCTGGAATTCCCACGACCATATTTTACATGGGACGAGTTAAGGGGACAGGTGGAATTAAGACAGCGGCTTGTGCTTGATGCCTGGAGTGTTCCCGGTGATGAACAGGCCCGGCAACTCAGGTTTATGTCCGCACCCGGTTATGCCGGTCAGCTACCGGCATTCCTGAGCCGGGTAAAAGAGATGATATCGCAGGGTAAGAGGGTGATACTTGTCAGTCACCAGGCGACCAGGTTATCGGAACTGCTGGAAGAAGAGGACATCATCGCTTCACCCCTCGATGAACTCCGCGAGATACCCCCGACAGGTTCGGTGACTTTGCTCAAGGGAATACTGGCGGGTGGCTGGGTGATGGACGATGAGACATACCTTATCACCGATGCCGAGATATTCGGTTTCCTTAAAGAGCGGAGGCTGACAAAGAAGCGTCCGGTTCCCCGCCGAAAGATGGCACTCGATGTGAAGCCGGGCGACTACGTGGTGCATGTTGAGCACGGCATTGCCCAGTTAACGGGTTTCCGTACCATGCGTACTGAGCATGGTGACAAGGAGTTCCTGGCGCTTCGGTATGCGTCCGGTGACAGGCTCTACGTTCCAACCGACCAGGTCGACCGGGTCAGCCGGTATATAGGGGGGACCGGTGACCAGGAGCCGGTGCTGAACCGACTTGGCACGCAGGAGTGGACAAGGACGAAGCAGCGTGTCAAGGAGTCAGTGGAGGCAATGGCTAACGAACTCCTTGAGCTGTATGCCTCCCGGGAACTGGTGCCGGGATATGCGTTCTCTCCTGATGCCATCTGGCAGCGCGAAATGGAAGGTTCTTTCCCATACGTGGAGACACCGGACCAGATAGAGGTACAGACGCATGTCAAGGCGGACATGGAAAGGGCAAAACCGATGGACCGCCTGGTCTGCGGCGATGTCGGCTACGGCAAGACCGAAGTAGCCCTCAGGGCTGCCTTTAAGGCAGTGATGGACGGTAAACAGGTGGCGGTGCTGGTGCCAACTACGGTACTTGCCCAGCAGCATTACGCCACTTTCAAGGAAAGACTAGAGGCCTTTCCGATTACGGTCGAGGTACTGAGCCGGTTCAGGTCGCACCATGAGCAGCAGGTAATAGTAAATGGGTTGGCCAGCGGCCGGGTGGATATCTGCATCGGCACGCACCGCCTGATTCAGAAGGACGTGCAGTTCAAAGACCTGGGACTGCTGATTATCGATGAGGAGCAGCGTTTTGGTGTTGGCCACAAGGAATTCCTCAAGCAGATAAGGCAAGAGGTGGACGTATTAACGCTTAGTGCCACTCCTATTCCACGCACATTGCACATGGCATTGACCGGCGTAAGGGACATGAGCACGATGGAGACGCCTCCCGAGGAACGCCTGCCTATCCGGACTTACGTAGCCGAATACGATAATAACCTGATACGTGAAGCCATTATCCGCGAGATGGAGAGAAACGGCCAGGTATTCTTCGTGCATAACCGTGTGCAGTCCATTCCGTTTGTTGCCGCCAGCCTGGAAGAGATTGTCCCTGAAGCACGGGTAGCCGTTGCTCACGGCCAGATGCCGGAGGAAGAGCTGGAAAAGGTGACTACGGAGTTTGTCCAGGGCAAGAGTGATATCCTGCTCTGCACCACGATTATTGAATCGGGACTGGACATGCCTAATGTGAATACGCTGATAGTGAACCGGGCTGACAAGTTTGGACTGACCCAGCTCTACCAGTTGCGGGGCCGGGTAGGACGCGGTGCCAGGCTGGCATACGCCTACTTCCTGTTCGATAAAGGGCAGCGACTGACACGGATAGCAGAGAGACGACTGCGAACGATATACGAAGCAACCGAGCTCGGGGCCGGGTTCAGTGTTGCCATGCGGGACTTGGAGATTCGCGGGGCAGGGTCTTTACTGGGTACAAAGCAAAGTGGTCATATTACGGCTGTGGGATACAATCTTTACTGCCAGATGGTGGCGGGGGCTGTTGAAAAGATAAAAGCGAGACGAGCCGGTGTGCCTGAAGAGGAACTGGCGCCTCTGGACCTGCCGTCGCCGGTTGTTGACCTGCCACAACCGGCAGCGATTCCCGATGATTACGTATCAGACCTGACTACCCGACTTGAGCTATACCAGCAGATGGCGAGGGTGGACCGGCCGGAGCAGGTGGACCTGCTTACTGCGGAATTCAAGGACAGGTTCGGGCTGTTGCCTGAAGAGGTAGAAAACCTGCTTTATGCCCTGAAAATCAAGTTACTCGCGGCACGGGCTTTCGTGGAGTCGGTTACACCTGAAAGGGGAGAGATAGTATTGCGGTTGGTGCAGGGTGTACGGTTTGACAAGCGAAAGCTGCAGCCGGTACTGCGTGACGGGGTAGGTGTGGCTGTGACCCAGCTTCGTATCAACAGGCGCAAACTTGGCAAAGAGTGGAAGAATGTCCTTGAGGATGTCCTGAGGAGGGCAGCATGAACAATACGGTAACTGATGTCCTGATATGGCTAGGGCTGGCGTTTGCCGCCGGGTTTGTCGGCTACTTCGGCAGGCATCTGGCAGTACGGCTGATAGACAGGTTTCGCAGGAAGAAGCCGGAGCAGCCCGCTGCGATACCTCCTCAATCGGAAACATCCGCTTCGGCCGACCCTGCTGTGGAGGCACAAGCCAAGATAGAGAAGAAGAAGGCTAAAGCCGAGGCAAAGCGAGTGAAGAAGGCGGGGGATCAGGGCGTATGACGTAAGGTGATAGACGCGAGGTAATAGAAAGGTAATAGAATAGTAAGGATATGTATGAAGTGAATGTATTTTCGGCTCTGGCGAAATACAATTCGGTGACTGATGAGAACTACCTCACGGAGTCGTTTGTCTTTCTCATCTCTTCCCTGCTTAAGCGGGACCGGACTATTGGTCTGGACATTCTGGCAAATCTTTGCGTAACCAATGGCGAGTTCGAGTTCAGCGAAGAAGAGGATATCACGGTATCGACACAAGTCACTACGCCAGAGGGCAGGCCTGACATAGAGGTTTCATCACCAGACAAACTGATATATGTTGATGTCAAGGACTCTTCTCCTGTAGACACCAGCCAGCTTAGACGGTACCGGAAGCAGTTACATTCTTCCAATACCATGATGAAGAAGCTGCTATTACTCACAAGATTCCCGATTGATGATACCGAGCACAAGGGAATACCTGATAAATGCATCCGCTGGTCCGAGGTACATAACTGGCTGGCTGCTGTGAGACAGGATGCTGAGGAGCCAGTAGGTGTCTACCTGATAGAGTCATTCATGTCTTTTCTGAAAGGCAAGGGTATGAGTATAGAGAAGGTCGGGTGGGAGTACACCAATGGACTGGTCGCTTTTAATAATATGATTGACATGGTTGTGGCGGCCATCAGGGAAGCGAAACTATCTTTTTATCGAAAAGCTGCAGCTTGGGACTCCAAAGGGTTCTGGCTGGAGGATAAGAAGTACTGGTGCGGGATATACTATAATTCGCCGCAGACCGTTGTGTTTAAGGTGTTTCACAAGAAAGGCCTGAAAGTAGGGAGAGTACCGAACCCCAGCTTCCCGGTGAAGGAATCTTTCGCCTCCATCTGGTTTCAACTTGACCTTGAAGGAATCCACTTCTTCTCTCTGGACAAGGATGCTCAGATGTCAAAGCTCGCTGAGTTTGTCAAGGTGGCTCACAGGGAGGCCGAGCAAATGAGGGTTCTACCAGGAGTAGAGCGGAAACAGTAGTTCTTTTCAGGTAGAGTGACTCCAAGAGGGGGGGGTGGTAACCCTCCTTTTCTATTTTACTTTACTCTTCTTGAGACGTCTGTTATATAGGACACTAACAGTAACAGTCATTGCGAGTGAACCTGCTGGTTTTACCAGCAGGCCGAAGCAATCTTGTGTTTGTGTTGGAGAGCAAGGGGGACACCCCCTTGGACCCCCGTTCCAAAGGGGCTCCGCGCCCCTTCTGAGGGGCGCTCCCTCCGGACACCCCAAAACGGTGTGAAGGGCGGCATGGGGTGGAGGTTTATTGCACCTTAGAATGAGTGGCGTTATCAGGGCAATGGTTCCAGAAGTATTACTTCAGGAGTAGTGTATATGAGGGGGCGAGGTTAACTGACCTTGAGACTGCTTCGTCGCTGGGGCTCCTCGCAGTGACAACTTTGGGTTTGTCATTGCGAGCGAACCTGCTGGTTTTACCAGCAGGCCGAAGCAATCTGTGGTGAAGGAAAGAGACTGCTTCGTCGTTATCACTCCTCGCAGTGACATGATGGATGGTTTTCAGATTCACAGGGACTTTATTATCATCATTCTGACTGGATCTGATTGGAGTAAAGAGCCTGACGGGGGTGTTTCTTGGTGACTTCGGAAGTACGTCTACTTCTCTCTATCTCCATCGCGGGCATCACGCAGTGATTGTGGGATATTATCGTCATTACCATCGTAAATCAGGCGGCGGACGGGGTAGTTGATGACGATACCCTCTTTGTTGAGCCGGGCATGAAGGCGCTTGATGAGTTCGGTCGTAATGCGGAATGAGCCTAACCTGTCGTTAGCCTGCAACCAGAGCCAGAAGTTGATATTGGAATCACCGAAATCGGAGTAGCCGAACCATGGCTCGAACGTCTTAACCGCTTCATCAAGGTCATTGACAACTTCCCTGGCAACCTCCAGCGCGACCTGCTCAACGTGAGCAAGGTCCGACTCATAGCTGACACCGCAACTTACCATCACGCCCATATCCATGGTTGGTCCATAGTAGTTGGTAATGACACTTTCTGCCAGGCGGGCGTTGGGTATAATGACCATGTTATTGAACGGAGTGCGGATTCTTGTGCTGCGCCATCCAACGTCTACCACGTATCCCCTGGTTCCATTTTCGAGCTCTATGTAGTCACCTACACGGGCAACCCGGTCTGACATTATCTGCGTTCCGGCGAAGAAGTTTGTCAGGGTGGGTTGAAGGGCCAGGGCTACCGCCAGACCGCCAATACCGAGACCGGCAATGAGCGGTGTGATGTCAATATTCAGGTAGGCCAGTACGACCAGTCCGCCAAGTACGTAGACAACAAGGAGAACGATACGGCGCAGGAAACGGATAATGCCTTCATCGACTTTTGCTTTCTTGCGGACCCCGCGTGACCTCAGGTAATATTCGAGGAGAGCGGCACCGACCCGTGCCAGTCCGTCAAATGCAAAGACTATCAGCACTGCGATGCTGGCATTTCCCAGGATATCATGCCACTCGACCAGGTACGTCGTGGTGGCCAGTGCCAGGATAATCCCCTCGCATACTATCAAGAGGAAAACCGACCTTGTGAGGTTGCCAAGCAGACGGGGAAGGACTCCGGCCCTTGATTGAGCTTCACGTTTCTGTTTGACACGCCGCATCAGGGTTACTGTGAGCCAGGCAATCAGAACGGATATTATGACTATACCTGCTGACCACAATGATTCCAGCAGGAGAGAACCTTCAGCAAATTTCGGTAACATTGCCTGCCTCCACAGGTCGGGCTACAGTTCTGATTCAAAGATTGCTTTGCATGAACTTTACGTGGCAGGACCGGTGTATGTCAAGCTGCGATGGCAGCAGTCTTGTTTTCCCTGTACGATACTTAATCCGGTGTCACCGGAGATAAATTAAGATGTTATAATAAATCACCAATTACCTGAGTGATTATTCGGAAAGCAAGAAGAAAAGAGGGTCGTGCAATGAGGTGGGAGGATGTCTGACAGTAGACTTGGTCCGCTGATTGGCGCAGGGAGGAGGGCGGAGATATTTGCCTGGAAGGACAGACAGGTGGTTAAACTGCTGCTGGATGGGTTTGAGCGGGACGCC
>DUES01000136.1 GCA_011192055.1 Dehalococcoidia bacterium | reverse complement strand
TTATCGATTTATTCTAATACCAACACCCCTCACGCCCTTCTGCTGACCCACCAGGAGCCGAGGAAGAGCACCCCGGCAATGAGAAAGGGCAGTCCTGAAACAGACCATGCGAAGAAGTGATTGCGCCCGGCGTTAAAGGCAATGTGGATGCCCATCCCGGCCGAGGCAATAACAAGGAGCAGTACCGAGAAGCGCAGTCGCCAAAACGAGAATATACAACCTGCCAGGGCAATTGCCGCAATGACGGCAATCAGCGCACCCTGGACTACGTCTGAACCGGATAGCTCCAGTCCGTTATCAGTGGTGATGTCATGGGTAGCGCTGGCGGTCATTATCAGCAGCCAGCCAATCGAGGCAATCAGCCCGATGACGCGCCCCGTCCACCTCATAACCTTCGCTGAACGTTTCTCGTGTATCTCCGACAACTCTTCTCCTCTTGATGTCAGGTTGTCGCAGGCAGAAGCAACCGGTATCAGGCAATCTTAGTGCCAGCATGACCGTCCTGTCAACCCCTGCAAAAGTCCCCCAATCCGTGAGTACATATCCGGAACGCCCATTTCAGGAGTGCAGGCTCTATCGTTGGATTCCCCTGTCCCTTTGTGAACTTACCTGTATATCCTGCCCCCTTGACAAGATGGCTGAAATAGTATAACATACATGTAATATACAATAAATGTCATATAGCATGAATAGGCTATTAGCCGGGGAGGACTAAGATGTCGCTCGATCACGCAATACTGGGCTTTGTCAATGAGAGGGCAAGGTCGGGATATGACCTGAAGAAGGCCTTTGACGCCACGGTGGCCCACATCTGGCCCGCCAAGCAGAGCCAGATATACCTCACGCTGGCTCGCCTCAACAAAGCCGGGCTTGTCGAACTGAGGGTCGTCCAGCAGGACGGCAAGCCCAACCGGAAGGTGTACCACATCACCGAGGCCGGGCTGGATGAGCTGAGGCGATGGCTGGCCTGTCCACTGCCCTTGACTCCGGTTCGAGACGCGTTTCTTGTGCAGATGACCTGGGCTGACTCCATAGAAACGCACGAGATCGCCGGTCTGATTGACGCCTGGGAGATCGCGCACCGAAAACGCCTGGCGGAATGCCGGTGGTTTCTGTACAAGCTGGAGCAAAATCCCCCGAAAGGGAGATGGGGCCGGGTGCTCATACCTTTAGCCGTGGAGCAGCTTATCATGGCTGAGGAGACGTCGTTGCGGTGGGCCGCCGCCGCGAAGAACAGCGTCAAAGCCATGCCGTCACCGGAAGGAGACGCAGGCCGCCAGGCGAAAAACGAGACCTGAGAACGAAGTTGTCTTCCTGGCAGCAAGCCGTAAGACACTTGAGGGAGGATATCAAATGAGAACGATGACAGGTAAAGGCACTATCATAGGCAAGGGCCGAGCTGCCGAGGTATTCGCCTGGGGGAATGACCAGGTGCTAAAGCTGTACAAAGACCCTGGTGCGTCCGAGGAGACGGAGCGAGAGTTTCACAGCACGGCGGTCGCCCACAAGGCTGGCCTGCCGGTACCGGCGGTGGACCGAATGGTGGAGGTGGAGGGAAGACCGGGAATCGTGTTTGAGCGGATTGAAGGACCCACGATGAGCCAGGTGATGCTGAGCGCACCTTTGAGGCTCTTCCAACTGGCCGGGAGTATGGCTGAGCTTCATGCCGCAATGCACTCTTGCGAGGTGCCTGATCTCCCCGCGCGACGTGACAGGCTGGAGATCGGGATTCGGGCGGCGGAAGCCCTCACGCCGGATATGAGAGAGGCGGTCCTGAAGGCTTTAGCCCAGTTGCCCGACGGCGATACGGTCTGTCATGGCGACCTCTGGCCCGACAACATCATCATGTCTCCAAAGGGCCCCATCATCATAGACTGGTCCTGCGCGACGCGAGGTCATCCGCTCGCAGACGTGGCCAGGACGTGGCTGCTCAACCGGCTGACCCAGGTACCGGTGGGACTTCCCGAACGCAAGCTGATAGACTCGATGCGCGCGCTGTTTCACTCCGCCTACTTGAGCAGGTACCTCCAACTCAGGCCCGGATCGCGGAAGCAGATTACAGCCTGGCTGCTGCCCGTCGTCGCCGCACGCTTACATGAGAATGCCACCGAGGAGGAGTGGCCGAAGTTACTCAGGTTCATCGAGAATCGCATCGGTTAGTCTCCTGACCGCCCGAGAGTCTCGGGCCGAATCGCGGACAGTGGCGCGTGCTGATGCGGATACCCATACCTGCCGAAGCGATCGCCACTGGACTCAGTGGCGCGTGCTGATGCGGATACCCATACCTGCCGAAGCGATCGCCACTGGACTCAGTGGCGCGCAATCTCCCCTCTATTTCCATGGGTTATGGCAATCCCTGCAGGATTGCTTCGTTGCCTGCGGCTCCTCGCAATGACAGGCAAGGTCTTTCCCAAAGAATCCACGGTTTACGGAAGCCCATGTGGCAGTCACATTACTGTTACGGCGCGGGGAGTAGTATGATATAATCAGGCCATGAAAAGAGAGCTGATGGATATATTGGTCTGCCCGGTGTGCAAGGGGGAACTCGTTCTCACCGTTGAGGAGGAGAACGAGAAGGAAATCGTCACCGGTAGCCTGCACTGTGCCAAATGTGATGTCAAATATCCCATCGAGGAGACCATTCCCAATATGCTGCCCCAGGAATAGGTGACCGGTTACTTATTCGGGGTAATCAGTCTGTATCCGGCCTGTAAGCCGCCCTGCTCTGGGGCGATTCCCACACCTCGATGCAGGACAGGGAAACCGGCGCTCCGGCCAGCTTCGGATTGAGTTCCTGGTAGATAGTGGTTGCGATATTCTCTGAGGACGGATTTATTTCGTCGAACGGTGCTATATCATTCAGGCAGGTATGGTCAAGCCGGTCGATAATCTCTCCCAGGTGTTGCTTCAGCAGCGTAAAGTCAAAGGCCATACCGGTGTCGTCAAGCTGTGTTGCTTCGACACTGACCACTACCCGGAAGCGGTGTCCGTGCAGCGCTTCGCACTTGCCCTGGTAGCCCCGAAGGTAGTGAGCGGCATCGAAATGCTGCTCAACAGATATTGTATACATGGGCTTCTCCTAACCTTCCTGCCATTTGAAAACTCCCTGCACTCCCTTTTGCAGTGACTTCAGCATCTCCAGTACGGTTTTCCCTGTGACCGGGTGCACCAGGTCCGGAGTGATATCTGCCAGGGGGACCAGGACAAAGGCTCTCTCTATCAACCTGGGGTGCGGGATTGTCAGCTTGGGGGAGTCCATGGCCAGTTCGCCGAAAAAGAGGATATCGATATCAATCGGGCGGGGCGTATTTGGTCCGGTCTGCTTTCGTCCCAGCTTTGACTCAATCCCCTTGAGCAGGGTAAGCAGACCGATAGGCTCCAGCCGGGTACTGACCTTGCAGGCGAGATTGAGGAAACGCGGCTGACTGACATTGCCAACCGGCTCGGTATCGTAGGTTGAGGAGACTTCCAGGACAGAGACCCTCTGCGAGAGTAACTCAAGTGCCTTGTCCAGGTTTGCCCGGCGGTCACCCATGTTTGAGCCAAGACCAAGGTAGACGAGAGTGGTTTCGGTACTTGCCTGTCGTGAAGACTGTGAATCTGTCATCTTATAGTCCACCAGCGAATCGTTTTTCCGGTATCGTAAAGAGACAAACCTGCCTCCTGTTTACCGGATTATACCATAGCGTCAATGCGTACGTGATTCTGAACAATTTGCTTCCGAATACCATCTTCAGGTATGATAGTTAGTGGCTACCGGATATTAACACCATCTTTGCCCGGTATCAACTCATAAAAGATGGTAGATGGGATTATACCACCCGCTGGTAGCAGCCACCAGACAACCCCGAAGATAGTCATGGTATGGAGTCTGTGAAGACCTGTTGGAGAAGGAGTATATACCTGTTTGTCATTGGTCTGAAATTGTTGACACCACTCGGGGTAGTATGATAATATACTTATTTGTGCATTCTGATTCATCTTAGAATCGGTAAATAGGACGGTCAGTCTCGATTTACCAGCCTTTCAAAAGGATGGATGAGCCTTAGCTCATCCATTAAAAATGTAGAAAATAGGAGCGAATAAGTGCCAACCGTTAATCAACTGGTTCGCAAAGGACGTAAGAGGAGCGCTGAGAAAAGCAGAACTCCGGCGTTGCATTATGTCTATAATGCCCTGAAGAATAGAACGGCCTGGGGAGATGGTTCCCCGCAGAAGCGTGGTGTTTGTGTCCAGGTCAAGACGACTACGCCCAAGAAACCTAATTCCGCGCTGCGCAAGATTGCCAGGGTAAGGCTCACCAACCAGATGGAAGTGACAGCCTATATTCCCGGTGAAGGCCACGAACTGCAGGAGCACTCGGTGGTACTTGTCAGGGGTGGTCGTGTCAAGGACCTCCCCGGTGTTCGTTATCACGTCGTTCGGGGAACACTGGATGCCGATGGCGTATCCGGTCGCCGAAGAAGCCGAAGCAAATACGGAGCAAAACGGCCCAAAGCGGCTGCCGGAAGTTAGTAGGAGGCAGGAAAAGACGATATGTCCAGGCGAGCTCGAGTCCTGAAAAGACCAAAAATAAGCCCTGATGCAAAACATCAAAGTATTGTTGTTGCCAAGCTCATCAACAAGGTAATGATGGATGGCAAGAAGAGCACGGCAGAGCGAATTGTCTACGGGGCGCTGGATATCATAGAAGAGCAGGGTTCAAAGTCCCCGCTATCAGATGTGGAACTGGCAATAAGAAACGCTACTCCCCAACTCAAAGTTAAGTCACGCCGCGTTGGCGGTGCTACATATCAGGTACCGATTGAGGTTACTTCGGAAATCGGGTTGTCCCTGGCTTTACGTTGGCTGGTAAATTCGGCCAGAGCAAGGTCCGGCAAATCAATGGCGGAAAAACTGGCCGCCGAACTTGCCGATGCCTCCAAGGGACAAGGGGTAACAGTTAAAAAACGTGATGATACACACCGTATGGCCGAAGCCAATCGGGCCTTTGCCCATTATCGGTGGTGAGAGGTGGTCTGCTATTAGCCGCAACCCGACTATTATGACAAAGGATAATATCGTGCCCAGAAGCTTTCCGCTGGAGCGGATTCGAAACATAGCTATCATTGCTCACATTGACGCTGGCAAGACCACCGTCACTGAGAGGATGCTTTATGATACCGGTCTTACCTATAAAATTGGCCAGGTAGACGAAGGCACCACGGTGACGGACTGGATGGACCAGGAGAGAGAGCGTGGTATCACCATTACGTCGGCAGCAATTACCTGTTACTGGCAGGAGCACCGTGTCAATATTATTGATACGCCCGGCCACGTGGATTTTACTGCCGAGGTTGAACGATGCCTCAGAGTACTCGATGGCGGTGTCGTTGTTTTCGATGGCGTAGCCGGTGTTGAAGCACAGTCGGAAACGGTATGGCGGCAGGCGGACCGCTACGATGTACCCCGGATATGTTTCGTAAATAAGATGGAACGAATGGGGGCTGATTTTCACCGCACCGTCTCAATGATAAAGGAAAGGCTTCGAGCCCAGCCGTTACCGATACAGTTACCACTGGGCAGCAGTGATTCCTTCACGGGTATCATTGACCTGGTAGAAAACAGGGCCTGGAAGTTTACGGATGATAATGATTCCGCACGGATAGAAATTGAAATCCCGGAATCAGAGCGGGAAAGGTGCAGCAAGTTCCGACAGGCAATGATCGAGAAACTGGCTGAAGTTGATGACGATATTCTGATGAGTTACCTCGAAGGTGAAAGCATCAGTAATGACGAATTGAAGAAAGCCGTGAGGAGAGCAACACTGGCGGATGCCGTAGTACCGGTGTTATGCGGCAGTGCCCTGAGGAATATTGGAGTACGCATACTCCTTGATGCCATCGTGGACTACCTGCCATCCCCGTCGGATATGCCACCGGTTAAGGCAATCGATGTCAAAAGCAGTGACGAGGTTACCCGGGCTGCCAGGGACGAAGCACCGTTCTCAGCGCTGGCTTTCAAGGTAGTTACCGACCCGTTTGTAGGGCGACTGGTCTACTTCAGGGTGTATTCCGGCAGAATACGGGCCGGGGCTCAGATATATAACTCGACTCGCGGTAAAACAGAGCGTATTGGCCGGTTGCTCCTGATGCAGTCCAACCGTCGTGAAGAAATAGACGTTGTTGACACCGGAGCAATAGTAGCCACACTGGGTCTCAAGAACACATTTACGGGAGATACCCTGTGCGAGGCTACTCAGCCGGTACTCCTGGAGTCGATACGGTTCCCTGAACCGGTGATTTCGATTGCTATTGAACCGAAAACCAGGGCTGACCAGGACAAGATGGGTGAAGCACTGCGGAAACTGACCGAGGAAGACCCCACTTTCAAGGTAAATTATAACGAGGAAACGGGGCAGACGGTTATCGCCGGTATGGGTGAACTGCACCTTGAGATTATTGTAAACCGTATGTTGTCCGAATTCGGTGTCAGTGCCAAGATAGGCAGACCCAGGGTTGCTTATAAAGAGACTATTACCGTTCCGGCACGGGCGGAAGGCAGATTCGTGCGCCAGACCGGCGGACACGGTCAGTACGGGCATGTCGTTATTGAAATTGAACCCGTGGAGCGAGACAGCGGTTTTAAATTCATTGACCGTATTCGTGCCGCGGCAATTCCGAAACAGTATATTACTCCCGTTGAGAACGGTATAAAAGAAGCGATGGAGACCGGCGTAGTGGCTGGTTATCCCATGGTGGATATCAGGGTAACGCTAGTAGATGGTAGCTATCACGAAGTTGATTCATCGGAAATTGCCTTCAGGATGGCAGGCTCAATGGCATTCAAGAAGTGTGTCAGCAAAGCCAGACCCGTAATGCTTGAGCCGGTGATGAAACTGGAAGTAGTAACACCCAAGGAATTCCTCGGTGATATCATCGGGGACGTCAGCGCCCGGCGGGGACATATAACACTGATCGAAACACACGGAGAGACGTGTGTTATCCAGGCCATTGTCCCACTGGTGGAGACCTTTGGTTATACTACCAGCCTGCGGTCGGAAACCCAGGGCAGGGCTACTCACTCTTTGGAGTTTCATAGCTACCAGGAAATACCGGATGGGCTTATTGACCGGACTACAGACAGGGCAGGAATAGCTAGGTATGCCTAAACAGAAGATTCGAATCAAGCTAAAGGGTTTTGACCACAAAATAGTCGACCAATCCGCACAGCAGATTGTGGAAACCGTTGAGCAGACCGGGGCGGTTGTTGTTGGCCCGATACCGCTCCCGACTCGCATTCAGAAATACAGTGTCATTCGGTCACCGTTTATCGACAAGGACTCGCAGGAGCAGTTCGAAATTCGGACACATAAACGCCTGATAGACATTGTTGAGACAACGTCAAAGACTATTGATGCACTGACGAAACTCAATCTACCCTCAGGGGTGGAGCTTGACATCAAACTCTAGACAGTAAACAGGCAGGAATAAGGGACGATATGATTCCGGGTATTATCGGTAAAAAACTTGGTATGAGCCAGGTATTCAGGGACAACGGCAAAGTTGAGGCTGTGACAGTTGTCGAAGCCGGACCATGTTGCGTGACTCAGGTCAGGACGGACGCCAAGGAAGGATACGGCTCTATCCAGTTAGGATTCGGAAAAGAGAAAAAACTAAACTCACCGGAACGGGGACACGTCAAAGGACTGGACCAGTTTAACCATCTGCGGGAATTTCGGGTAGAGGATACCGGGGAGTTCCAGGTGGGAGATAAGGTGGATGCCGGCCTGTTTGAAGCCGGTGATTTGATTGATGTAACAGCCACTTCCAGGAGCAAAGGGTTTGCCGGTGTGGTAAAGCGACATCACTTCAAAGGTGGTCCTAAAACTCATGGGCAGTCTGACCGTCACCGTGCTCCCGGTTCCATAGGAGCAACGACCACTCCGGGCCGTGTCTTCAAGGGAACCCGTATGGCCGGGCGGATGGGTGGCGACACGGTAACGGTACGTAATCTGGAAGTATACCGGTCTGACTCGGAGCGTAACCTTCTGCTGGTCAAGGGGGCTTTACCCGGACCCAGGAACGGATTACTGCTGATAAAGAAATCAGGCCGCATTAAGGGATACAACTCAGGAACTGAATCAGGTGAGGGAGCATAAGAAGATGCAAGCCCCGGTTTATGGGCTTACTGGTAAAGTAGTCGATAATATAGAAATCAGTGACCATGTCTTTGACGTACCGTTTAATGAAGCGGTGGTTCACCAGGCAGTGGTCAGACAGCGTGCCAATGCCCGTCAGGGGACAGCAAGTACCAAGACCCGGGGCGAGGTAACAGGCAGTTCGCACAAACTGTTCCGCCAGAAAGGCACGGGTAATGCCCGGGCGGGCAGCGCCAAATCACCGTTACGCCGTGGTGGAGGTATTACCTTCGGTCCCAAGCCGAGGAGCTATCGCCAGACAATGCCGAAGAAGATGCGGCAACTGGCCTTGAGATGCGTGCTCTCGGCAAAAGTCAGAGACGGAGAGTTAACCATTCTGGAATCTCTCTCACTTGGTGAGCCGAAGACCAGGGAGATGGTGCAGATTCTGGAAACACTCAAGGTAGACTCTACCGCGCTGATAGTAACCAACGAACCGAAGGCTAATGTGGTCAAATCATCCCGAAATATACCCGGGATTAAGACCAGCCCTGCCGACCTGATAAACGTGGTGGATATACTGTCCAGCAAGGCACTCGTCATGGAAGTTGGTGCCGTAAGGAAAGCGGAAAAACTCTGGGGTGAGAGCCCGGCTAAGGAGGAAGACTAATGCATCTGTACGATGTACTGCGCCGTCCTCTGGTAACTGAAAAAAATGCAATACTCCAGATGGAAGACAAATACGTCTTTGAAGTAGCCAGAAAAGCAACCAAACCGCAGATAAAGCAGGCTGTTGAGAAATCGTTCAAGGTTGGGGTTATTTCGGTCAATGTAATGACTGTACCGGGGAAAGAGCGGAGAATCGGGAGACGAAAGGTCCAGACGCCATCCTGGAAAAAGGCAATCGTTACGCTTCAAACCGGTGACAAGATAGAATTCTTTGAAAATGTATAAGTGTTGTAGGGAGGCCTGATGGCACTGAAGATATACCGCCCGACATCGCCCGGCAGACGGGCAATGACCGGCTCCAGCTTCGATGAAATCACCAAGACGAAGCCGGAGAAGGCCCTGCTGCTGCCGCTGAAGAAGAAGGCGGGACGAAATAACCAGGGAAGAATAACGGTGCGTCACCAGGGTGGTGGTGCCAAGCGTCGGCTTCGCATAATTGACTTCAAACGGGACAAGATTGGTGTCCCGGGAAGAGTAACGGCGATAGAGTACGACCCAAATCGCTCGGCACGTATTGCACTGATATTCTATAATGACGGTGACAAGAGATACATTCTTGCTCCCCAGGGATTAAATGTTGGTGATACCGTCAAGGCGGGTGATGATGCCGATATTAAACCCGGTAATGCACTGCCATTGAGATCACTTCCCACGGGAACGATGATACATAATATCGAGATGGTGAAAGGTAAGGGAGGCCAGATGGTCAGGAGCGCCGGAGGTTCGGCGCAACTGATGGCCAAGGAAGGTGACTACGCTCACATACGGTTACCCTCCGGTGAAGTACGACTGGTCCGGAGCGAGTGCACGGCCACTGTCGGACAGGTAGG
>DUES01000135.1 GCA_011192055.1 Dehalococcoidia bacterium | reverse complement strand
CGTTCGGCCGACCCGTGCTTATTTCGGACAGAAGGACGCCCAGCAGGCGACCGTTATCCGCAAAATGGTCTCCGACCTCGATATGGACCTTGATATTGTTGTCTGCCATACAGTCCGTGAATTCGATGGACTGGCAATGAGCAGTCGGAACACCTACCTTACCCCGGAGGAGCGCCGGGCGGCAGTGGTGCTTTCTCAATCACTAGACCTTGCACAGAAACTGTGGTCAGGAGGAGAACATAACGCCGGCCATATCCGCAGCGAGATGAAGAAACTCATCGAACAGCAGCCGCTGGGCAAAATCGACTATATCAGCGTGGCTGATACCCTGACACTTGAAGAACTGGACACTATCACGGGCAAAGCCCTGGTCTCACTGGTGGTCAGGTTTGGCAAGACCCGGCTGCTTGACAACGTGGTACTGGGTGCGGACCGGCTGTAGAAATAACCCGGGCTCAGGTAAGACCACAGAATGACCCTGTGAGCGCCCTGATTTCCGGCTCAGGCTCTTTGTCAACATCAAACCAGTGGATGCGCCCGTCCTCTGACCGGAACCAGCTATTCTGGTGACGGACCAGGCGGTGAGTTTCGGTTTTTATCTGCCCGATAGCTTCAGTAAGGCTGAACTCACCATTCAGGTACATGCTAATCTGCCGGTACCCGATGCCCGAAACCACCGGTGCGGCAGAACCGTAACCCATTCCCACCAGTTTCCTGACTTCTTCCACCATTCCACGTTCAATCATGCTGTCAACCCTTGCATCGGTCCGGCGGTACACCTCCTGCCTGTCCCCGGTCAGACCAATAACAAGAGTGTCGTAGGGCGGCACCTGCCTGTTGCGAAGCTCCGAAAGTGGAATCGAAGTACTGCGGCTGACTTCCAGTGCCCTGATTACGCGGCGTACGTTGCGGGGGTCAATCCTGCGAGCAGTTGCCGGGTCAATCCTGGTAAGTTCCCGGTACAAGCCGTCCACGCCACCCTCAGCAGCCTGCTTTTCAAGGCTGCGGCGCAACTCATCGTCCGGCGGTACCCGGGGAATCTGCCAGCCGTCCACTACTGCCCAAACATAGAGTCCACTGCCGCCAACGAGAAACGGCAAACGACCCCGGTGGTGTATGTCCTCAATAGCTGCGGTTGCGAGCTCCTGGTAACAGGCAAGACTGAAGTCTTCATCGGGATTAATTATGTCAATAACGTGGTGCGGTACCAGTGCTTGCTCTTCAGGACCGGGCTTGGCGGTACCGATATCCATGTACACGTACACCTGGCGGCTGTCGGCGCTGACTATCTCTCCGTCATACTCCGAAGCAAGTTCAAGACCTGTGCGGCTCTTGCCGATACCGGTGGGACCGACTATTACCACGAGACGCTTCTTTTCCTGTCCCGACAATCCGGTCACTCTCCCCCGGTGAAAAATCCGGCCGGGTTATTCATTACCAGGGAATCAGGTCCTTTGTTGGCGGGTTGTTCGGGAAGTACACATATTCAGTCTGCTGGATAATATCCGCAAACTGGCCCGCCTTCAGACTGGCACCGCCGACCAGTGCGCCATCAATCTCGGACTGCTCGATGAACTCGCAGATATTGTCCGCCGTGACACTGCCGCCGTAGAGTATGCGGATATCACCTGCAACTTCCTGCCCGCCGATTTCCGCCAGGGTATCCCTGATGAGGCGAGCGGTATCGTTGACCTGTTTCCCCTGTGCTGCCCTGCCGGTACCGATTGCCCAGATTGGTTCATAGGCAACAACCAGGGTCCCGGAGCACTCCAGCCCCTCCAGGGCCGACTTCAGTTGCCTTGTGATGACTTCGCCCGTCTTGCCGGCTTCGTTCTCTTCCAGCTTTTCTCCAACGCACAGGATGGGCTTCAGGCCGGTCTTCAACACTGCCGACAGTTTTTTATTTACCACGTCATCCGAATCGCCAAAGAACTGCCGCCGCTCCGAATGTCCGATAATGACGTAGTCGCAAAGGTCTGAAAGCATCAACGGAGAAATTTCACCGGTATACGCCCCTTTTTCTGCAAAATACGTGTTCTGTGCACCCAGCTTCACCGAGGACCCTTTGAGGGCGTCTTTTACGGGTACCAGAAAGACAAACGGCGGACAGACGACTACCTCGACGTCATATGCTCCGGTGAGCCCTTTTCGCACGTTCTTAACCAGCTCAACAGCCTCACTGGCCGTTGTATTCATCTTCCAGTTACCGGCAATCATCGGTAAACGCATTCTTTCACCTCCGGATAAGGTTCGTTTAACAACCATGATTAAGAATTATACCTGTGGGAGAATTGCTACGCCCCGAACTTGGCCAGCTTCAGCGCGTGGGCCATCGCCAGGGGCATTATGTGTGTTGCGGAAAATCTTCCCAGCCCGCCGGTAACACAGGCGGTTTCCGAGAACTCCGTAATACTGTCCGGTCGGCACGATGGCGAACTGAGAAGTACCGGCACCGGATGCCAACTATGCGCTTTCAGCACAGCCGGCGTCGAATGGTCACCGGTTACCACGATAACGTCCGGCCTAAGCTCTATCAGCCCCCGTAATGCACTATCCACGTCCTGAATAACACTCACCTTGCGGTCGAAGTCGCCATCTTCGCCCGCGGAGTCGGACGCTTTCACGTGGAGAAAGAAGAAATCATAGTCGGCGTAGTTACTCTTCAGGGTTTCAAACTCGTCCTCGATAGTAGTCCCGGTTTCGAGAACGTCCATACCGACCAGCCTGGCCAGTCCGCGATACATGGGGTAGGCAGCAATCGCCGCCGGTTTCAGCTTATATATCCCGGTCATGGTATCAAACTGAGGTCGTTGAGAAAAACCACGCAGCAGTACCATGTTTGCAGGACGGTGAGCAGCAAGAATTTCCCCTGCCCGTGTAACGAATTCGTTGGCAATTAAGGCCATTTTCTCCGCATCGGGGGACTCTGCCCTGACTGGTAAAGGAGCAAAGCCCACCTGCTGAGGGTCGGATTCCGTCACTCGGGGAACAAGACCTTCACCGCGGAAAACGGCAATGAAACGATGTTCTCTCACCGGACGTACAATTACGTTTACATCCTCGATAGTCAGCCCGTCCAGCAGTTGAGACAGCTCGATGCACTTCCCGGTGGATATTCTGCCTGCCCGCCTGTCCGTAATAAGTCCGGTGTCATCCACAGTGCAGAAGTTCCCCCGTGCAGCAACATCTCCCGGTTGCAGGTCAAAGTCTACCCCTACCGCTTCAAGGACTCCGCGCCCGATATCCGACGTAACCGGATCATATCCGAATAACGCCGTATGACCCGGAGCACTGCCTGGTGTTATTCCGGGACCAATAGGGTCAGACAACCCGCAGATGCCGTTGGTTGCAAGCATATCTAGGTTTGGTGTCCGTGCCGTTTCCAGTTCCGTTTTTCCGGTCTCCGGTCGGGGTAACCCGCCAAGACCATCAATAACCACCAGCACAATCTTGCTGGGTGAAGGCCTGGAAAGCTCTTTCATTAATGATAGACTGTCAGTTCTTACATTCACTATTTACTCATGCAATCCGTATTTCCCAAAAGACAACCTGTCACATTAACGCAACTATTCCCGTTTAAGCAGCGCTTCGACTCCGGGTAAGGGCTCGCCTCCGAGGTATTTCAATGAAGCCCCTCCGCCGGTCGAGACAAACGTCATCTTATCCGCAAGTCCCATGTTTGTCACTACTTCTGCAGTAGACCCGCCACCTATGATGGTAGTTGCCTGAATGCCAGCCAACAGTTTCGCCATGGCCTGTGTGCCCTCGGCAAACCGCTTTTTCTCATAAACACCCATTGGTCCATTCCAGAAAATAGTCCGACACCTGCGCAACTCTGCATAAAAGACTTTTCTTGTCTGCGGACCAATATCAGCTATCCGCTGTTCGGGCGTAATATTATTAACCTTCACCACCACCACACCGGCTTCCTTATCGATATCATCCGCAACCACTACATCAACCGGCAATAACAATCGCACTCCGCTCTCGGATATTTTTTTCAACAGGTTTGCAGCCGTTTCCAGTCGGTCTTCCTCAATAAGAGATCTGCCTACCTCCTGACCTCCGGCTTTCAGAAATGTGGCAGCCATGCCTCCGCCAATCAGCAGGCGGTCAACCTTGGTCAAAGTATTCTCCACCATACCGACCTTGTCGCTAACCTTGGCACCACCGAGAAGAGCAGCGAAGGGATGGGCCGGGCTTTCCAGTATACTACCCAGTGTATTAAGCTCCTTCTCCAGGAGAAGACCGGCAACTGCAGGGAGAATCTCACTGACACTTACAATAGAAGTATGACTGCGGTGAGATGTACCGAAGGCATCATTGACATACACATCGGCAAATTTAGCCAGAGCACGGGCAAAAACAGGACTGGCCATTTCCTCGGCAGAGTGAAAACGCAAATTCTCAAGAAGAATGATGTCACCACTTTTCAGGGTCTTTATTGATTTCTCAGTTTCCGCACCGATACAGTTGTTGGTTACGCCTACCTGCCTGCCAAGAAGCTGCGAGAGCCGCTGGGCGACCACGGTGAGTCGAAACCTGCTGTCTACTTTGCCTTTTGGTCTCCCCAGGTGTGTGGCGAGAATTACCCTTGCCCCCTGGTCAATAAGGTATTTGATTGTAGGAAGCGACGCACGAATACGGCTGTCGTCAGTGATAGCCCCTGTTTTTTCATCAAGTGGAACGTTGAAGTCAACCCTGACCAGTATACGTTTTTCATTGACTTCAATATCCCTGACAGTCAGCTTGTCCATCTTTCACCCTGCACATCAAGATTCCCCGTTTTGTTTATCAAATAGTGGATTTTTATTGAACCGGAGCCGGATTTTACACCCGGTACGTAGTTTCAATATCCTGTGCCGTTACTTTCTTCTGGATTTCGGGAAACATGGCCAGCGCGTGCTGGTATATTCCGTCTTCATCCAGTCCATACCGTGCACGAAGTACCGATTGATGACCATGCTCGATAAATTCATCGGGGAGCCCAACACATGTGATACAGACATCATCCAGTCCGGCTTTCTGTAAAAAGTCAACCACACTGTTCCCGAATCCACCACTCAGAACATTTTCTTCAACCGTTACTATCCGCTTTATCCGATTGGCGATATTTATCAGTAGTTCGGAGTCAAGGGGCTTGGCAAATCGTGCATTTATTACAGTGGCTTCTATTCCATTTGCAGCCAGTTTTTCAGCGGCTTTTACCGCCGGGTCAACCACCGAGCCTATTGCCACAAGGGCAACGTCCTCTCCGTTTCTCAGTACTTCACCCTTACCGACAGGAAGTTCCTTGAACTCGTCGTCCATTTCCACTCCCAGTCCGGCACTTCTGGGGTAGCGGACCGCTATCGGGTGTGCCGATTTTGTTGCGGTGTAAAGCATGTGCTGCAACTCGTTTTCATCTTTGGGAGCAGCAACAATAAGGTTCGGGATTAGTATCAGGTAAGATATATCAAACGTACCCTGGTGAGTTTTACCATCGTCACCGACGATGCCGCCCCGGTCGATTGCAAATATCACCGGAAGGTCCTGGAGGCAGACATCGTGAATTATCTGGTCAAAGGAGCGCTGCAGGAATGTGGAGTATATGGCGACTATGGGAATATAACCCTGTGTGGCCAGTCCGGCAGCAAAGGTAACGGCATGTTGCTCGCAGATACCAACATCAAAAACACGCTCAGGCAGCTCGGAAGCGACAATGCTGAGATGGTTCCCCTCCGGCATTGCCGGGGTGATTGCCACCAGCCGGGACTCCTCACGAGCCAGGCGGAGCGTGGTCCGGGCAAATACCTCGCTGTATGTTGGTATCGACTGAGCGACTGCTTCTTTAGCTGAAACGCCGTGGAAATAGACCGCATCGCCCTCGGCAAGTTTGTAACCTTTCCCCTTGGTAGTAATTACGTGTATCAGTATCGGTCCGTTACGAAAACCCCTGGCCTGAGTTAGTATCGCTTCAAGTTCAGTAATATTATGACCGTCCACCGGGCCCATGTAGGTGAAGCCCAGCTCTTCCCACAGGGTTGTCGGCATCATCATACCCTTAACCCCGTGTTCAACCCGCTTGCCTGCCCACCAGACTTTGTGCCCCCACGGCAGCCGGTCAAGGATCCACTTACTCTGTGCTCTAGCCTGACGGTACCGGTTGTCAAACCGTACTCGCCGGAGCAGCTTGGCCAGGGCGCCGACAGTCGGTGAAATGGACATGCCGTTATCATTCAGAATAACAACCATCCGCGAGCCGAGGTGACCTACCTGGTTAAAACCTTCAAGCGCCATGCCGCCGGTTACGGCTCCATCACCAATAACGGCGATGACTTCGAAGTCATCGCCGGAAAGGTCACGGGCAACCGCTATCCCGAGAGCGGCTGAAATTGAAGTACTTGCGTGGCCGGCACCGAATACGTCGTGCTCACTTTCGGTACGGCAGGTGTAACCGGATAATCCTCCGAGTTGACGCAGTGTGGAGAAGCTGTCTTTTCTGCCGGTGAGCAATTTGTGGGTATAAGCCTGGTGCCCGACATCCCAGACGATCTTGTCTCTCGGGCTGTCAAAGACACGGTGAAGAGCGATGGTCAGTTCGACAACGCCCAGATTGGAAGCGAGGTGTCCTCCATTGGCGAAGACGACCGATACCAGCTTTTCACGAATCTCGGAAGCTAACTCCCCGAGTTCGGCTTGTGTTAACTTCTTAAGATCCGCAGGACTATATACGCGGTCCAGAGATTTCCCCATATCCCAACCTGACTCAATACTAACAACGTCATGTTTTGATGTCAAGACATAATTCTCTTCCGGCCAACTTGACTACCCAGGTCCCGTTTGTTAGACTCCAACAAGACCGAAACGCATGAGTGCAGCGTAACCACCATCAAGTTATAGCAGGGAGTAACGTGTCCCCGGAAAGTCTTCTGAACCTCGGTATAGCACAGGAACTGGTCGTTATCATAACGTCTGCCCTGCCTTTCCTCGAACTCCGCGGTGGCATTCCGGTAGCAATGACACTGTTTGATTTCCCCTGGTACTATGCTTTTCTGCTTGCCGTCATCGGTAACCTGCTGCCGGTGCCCTTTATATTGTTCTTCCTGGATTCCGTGACCCCGTTTCTCAGGAAAGTAAAAATCTTTGACCGCTTCCTGACATGGCTTTTTGAGCGGACACGCCGACGTGGCAGATTCATTGAAAAGTACGAGAGGATCGGACTGGTGCTTTTCGTGGCAATACCGCTGCCGGTTACGGGTGCATGGACGGGCTCACTGGCGGCTGTTCTTTTCGGGCTGAGGCTCAGGCATGCCCTGATTTCCATCTTTACCGGCGTGCTGATTGCCGGGGTTATTGTTACCTGCCTGTCCTGGTTCGGACTCGCCATTTACGGCATGTGGCAGCCTTAGCAGGCTGCGG
>DUES01000134.1 GCA_011192055.1 Dehalococcoidia bacterium | reverse complement strand
TGCTCCCCTAAAACCTGCCTGACAAGACGGGCAATGTCAGAGAAGCCGATGCTCCCGGCCAGAAATAACTCAACAGCCACTTCGTCTGCGGCGCAGAGAACGGCGGGGCTGGTACCTCCTGCCGTTCCGGCTTCGATGGCTATTTCCAGGCAGGGGAACCGGTCAAAATCGGGTTTCTCCAATGTAAGCTCCCGGGCTGCTGACCAGTCGAGACGGGGAATCTCGGTGTTACAGATACGTTCCGGATATGTGAGGGCATACTGGATTGGCAGCCGCATATCGGGTGGGCTCATCTGGGCTTTGATTGACCCGTCCTCGAATTCGACCATGGAATGAATGATACTCTGCGGATGGACAACAACCTGGATTTTTTCGTATGGCATATCAAACAGCCAGTGGGCTTCGATTATTTCCAGTCCTTTGTTCATCAGTGTAGCGGAATCAATGGTTACTTTTTTACCCATCTTCCAAGACGGATGTTTCAGTGCCTGTTCGGCGGTGACCTGCTCCAGTTCCCCGGCTGAGAAAGAGCGGAAAGGACCACCTGAGGCGGTTAATATCAGCCGTGATACCGACTGTTCTTCACCGCGCAGGCACTGCCAGATGGCACTGTGCTCGGAGTCTACCGGTAAGATACGGGCACCGTTTTCCCTTGCTTCACGCATAATGATGCTGCCGGCCATGACCAGCGATTCCTTGTTCGAAAGCGCAATGTCCTTACCTGCCCTGGCTGCCGACAGTGTTGCCATCAGTCCCGCTTTGCCGGAAGTGGCTACTACGACAGTATCCACAGCGGTATGCCGGGCAATTTCCTCAGGGGCAAGATATTCGTAGTCGGCGTGTGAGCAGTCCGGTGGCTGTTTCGACTGATAGTGGACAAAATCAGGACGGAACTCATCAATTTGTCCTGCCAGCAGGTCGGTATTTTGCCCGGCCGTCAGTGCCACGACGCGGAACCGGGAGGAAAGGTTACGCACGACCTGGAGGGTCTGTCTGCCTATTGAACCGGTGGAACCGAGAATGGCCAGTCGCTTTTTTATATCACCCATGCTATATAGTAGTATACCACGACAACGGCAAAGAGGATGCTGTCCAGCCGGTCCAGGATACCGCCGTGTCCCGGCAGCAGCTTCCCGGAGTCCTTCACCCCGGCATTGCGTTTCAGCAGTGATTCCGTTAGGTCGCCAAGCTGACCGAACACGCTTATCAGAATACCAAGTACCGGTGCCTGCCAGAGAGGGAGACTTTCAATATAAAGCGGGTTGGACGCGGAGAACAGGCGTGGTGCGGTAAACAGCAGGCTCAGTAGTATCGCACCTGCCACTCCTGCCATGGCGCCTTCCCATGTTTTTTTTGGGCTAATCAGTGGTGCCAGGTGGTGACGTCCGAACGACCTCCCGATGAAGAAGGCGAAGGTATCGGAGGCGGCATTGGCCAGGATGACCAGGAATAGCCAGTTCCTGCCGTCGACTACGCCTCTGAGGGCAACCAGGTGGCTGAGGAGCCAGCCCACGTAGAGGATTCCACCAATAGTCCATAACCAGTTGATGAAGGTCCTGCCCTCTACCGGTCGTATAATAAGTCGGAGTACGGGAAATACAATAGCCAGGGCCAGGAGAAGGGGTACCAGTAATCCGGTGTTGAAGTACGGTTCTATAAGTGATACCAGGTCAGGGTTGCGAATGATAACAAGGCAGAGAATAAGAACAACCCCGATATAGGAGAGAGGTGATGCCCCGGAAGTGGTAGCCAGCCGGTAGAACTCAATGGCACCCAATACCGATAAAACTGAAATCAGTACTGTGAACCAGGGTTCACCAAACCATATTGCGGTAAAAGGTATCGGGGTGATGAGAAGCGCAGTGACAACTCTTTTTTTAAGCATGCCGGCTACTATCCTAGCCCGCCAAACCGCCTCTTCCTGTGACTGTACGATAACAAGGCTCTATCCAGGTTTTGCTTACGAAAGTCCGGCCAGAGTACTTTCGTAAAGTAGTATTCACTATAGGCCGTTTGCCAGATAAGGAAATTACTTAACCTGGTTTCATCACCGGTGCGGATTAAGAGGTCAACATCCGGCATATCCTCAGTATAGAGGTATTTACTGAATAGCTGCTCGGTAACATCCCCGGGGTCAACTTTGTCAGCCAGCAACCGTTGTACAGCATCAACAATTTCAGGACGTCCCCCGTAATTGAATGCAACGCAGAGTGTCATCCTGGAGTTGTCTTTTGTCAGCGAGACAGCCCTGTTGATAGACACTTGCAGTTCCTGTGGTAACTGGTGCAGTCGGCCGATATGACTCAGCTTGATACCTTTTGCATGAATATCTTCAACGTGGATGTCGATAAATGTGGTGAGAATTTCAAACAGACCACTGACCTCGGATTCAGGGCGGTTCCAGTTCTCGGTGGAGAAGCCGTAGAGGGTGAGGTAGTTAATGGGGTATTTATTAATGTACTGGACCATGCGGAACATATTGTCTGCTCCTGCCCGGTGACCTTCGAGCCTTGGCCAGCCATTCTTTTCCGCCCAGCGTCCGTTACCATCCGGCACAATGGCTACATGGTTGGGGAATTTACCTGCAGGTTCGGGATTCAGTTTTTTAGACACCATCCTGTAGTTCTTTTCCACATCCGGCGGAAAGGTCAGACTTCCAGAATTTCCGCTTCTTTATCCTGTCCGATACGTTCGCTCTCGGCAATAAAACTGTCCGTAAGTTTTTGAAGCTGCCCCTGGAGACGTTTGTCCTCGTCCTGGGATATCTCCTTGTTTTTTTCCTGTGCCCTGAGTTCATCCAGGGCTTCACGTCTGAGGTTGCGGACTGTTACCCTGCTTTCTTCTATCCGCCGCCGTACCACCTTAATGAGTTCCTGCCGGCGCTCTTCGGTTAACGGCGGTATATTCACCCGTACCACACGGCCGTCGTTTATCGGGTTTAACCCGAGGTCGGATGTCAGGATAGCCTTCTCGATACTATTGATACCTGTCTTGTCCCAGGGCTGAATAAGCAGCATACCTGCTCCCTGTACTGAGATACTGGCGACCTGGTTGAGGGGCAGGATGGCACCGGCATACTCCACCCTGACATTTTCTATTAAAGCAGGTGAAGCGCGTCCGGTGCGTACGCCGGATAAGTCCTTCTGCAAGGCCTCTATCGACTTCCGCATCTTCTGTTCGATGTTTACCAGGGTTTCCTCACTCATTGCTTATCCTGCCGGACACCAGAGTACCGATTTGTTCTCCCATTACGGCACGCTGTATGCTGCGGTCTGCCAGGAAATCAAAGACAATTATAGGCAGCTTGTTTTCCAGGCAGAGGGACAGTGCGGTGGCGTCCATTACCTCCAACCGCATATTAATAGCATCAAGGTATGAAATGCGGTCAAATTTACTGGCCGTAGGGTCTTTGCGGGGGTCAGCGTTATAGACACCGTCAACGTTGTTCTTGGTCATCAGTAATGCTTCCGCCTCTATCTCAATTGCCCGCAG
>DUES01000133.1 GCA_011192055.1 Dehalococcoidia bacterium | reverse complement strand
TACCATGTGCGGTACCGGCACCGCCAGTAACGATGGCAACCTTGTCCTGCAATTCAAATTTGGACATTCGGTCTTGCTCCATTTCTCCAGTAGTCACACCTTGATAAACAATAACTATTCTACGAAACCCCTCCCGGGATTTCCCGGGAGGGGTTTCGTAATGGATTCTGGTAAAGATCCTTTCCTATAAATGGTACGTGATGAAATTCACCACGCCCTGCCGGGACAACCCTGTTAGCGCTGTCCTGTAATCTCGTACTTCAGGTCCTGGTCAATCCATGCGTAGCGGTCGGGTCGGCTTAAGTTCTCACCCTGATATCCCTTGAACCACGGAGTCCAGAGCCTGTAGTTGACCAGAGCCGGTACCGGTATCTCCCAGCACTTTTCCATCTGGCGCAGGTTCTCTGCCCTGAGTAGCTCGGTTCGCTCCGCTGAGTCAAGAGTAGAGTCAAATTTCTCAGCAAATTCCACGGCAAGCGGATCGATGACCTTTGAGACATTTGTCCAACTGGGTTTTCCGCCATGAACAAAGGATAAAACTCCATCCAGACTTCCAAGGCCGCTGAACCAGGTCATCAAGTCTTCATAGTCTCCGGTGATGGTAGCGAAAAAGGCAGCATCATCCACGACACGAAATTCCAGATCGATGCCTATATCAGCCCAGTACATCTGTAACGCGGTTGCCATATCCTCCCAGTAGAGGCTGATATTGAATATACCCTTGATACCATTCGGGTAGCCCGCCTCGGTCAGGAGTTGCTTTGCCTTGTCGGGGTTATACGTCCACAGCTCCTTCAGGTTATCGGGAAGTTCTTCGAACGGTGTGTAACCTGGCATTCCTGGTGCGATTGGCCATAATAATGTATAAGGGGTGCCTTCATAGATTGTCTCAGCCATTTCCTGGTAGTCAACGGCCATCTGCATGGCCTGCCGCACCCTGATGTCAGACCAGGGGGCATCTTCCAGATCGGTCCTCATGTATGCGCCAGCGACACTAGCCGGTATTATTGCGTTATAATTCAGTTCGGGGTTTGTCTTAATCAGACTCTTTGCGTCCCTTGGTGCGACATACAGATAGTAATCGACTTTGTGTGTACGGAGAGCCGCAATCCGGGTGGATATGTCCTCTATGACTACTCCCTTAATACCGTCTGCATATGGCAGCCTATTGTCGGGGTGCCGGTAGTCCATCTGCCAGTAGTTGGGGTTCCTCATAAAAGTTACGGAGCTGCTAACGACCACATCTTCCAATATGAATGGTCCTGTCCCGATCGACAGCTCCACCTCATTCAGGGTTTCATAGGTTTGTATCATCTCTATCGGTGTTACCGGTACGCTCGCCAGATCTTTTAGTATTTCCGGGTTCGGGTTAGTGCTGGTGTAGGTAATCTCCCATGATCCGGTCTTTTCCATCCGGTACCATTCCTCTGGTGGCGTTCCTTCAGGACGCAGCCAATTAGCCCAAGCCGGAGATTCAAGGTACCGGTTAAAGCTGGCTATGATATCATCGGCCGTCATCTCCCGGCCATTAACGGGTGGTTTATCCTGGAAGTGAACACCGCGGCGTACCTGAAAGACAATGGTTTGGAAATCAATAATCTCCCAGCTTTCAGCGAGACCACCGGTGTAATAATCCGGCAGAAAATATGGAGACTGAAAATCAGTTTCTCCGGTACCTTGTGGTCCTTTCGCCCAGTCTACAATAATAGGGGACTCGTAAACCTGGTCGGTCATTTCGAAGGCGTAGCCGGCTCGTGCCGGGTCCTTGTCTGTAAGTATAGCAGCCTTCTCAAGTGGATAGGTAATTATGCCCCCGTATAGTGGTTTTTCTACCAGCTTGCCGAAGGCATCCACCACCATCTCCGGTCCTTCTTCCTCCGGTTCTTCCTCTACTACTGCTTCTTCTTCAACCGCTGGGCCCTCCTTTTCCACTACCTCGCCAACAACTGTCGTTCCCTCTCCTTTTTCTTCCACAGCGGCCGGTCCGCAGGAAGACAGTGCCAGCGCTGCTACCAACAGACAGCTTATGGTTAACCATATAAACTTCTTAAACATATTTCCCCCTTTTAAATATCGTTGAGTGGATAAGTTTCAAGTAGTTGAGTTGGTAAGAAACACCGTACGGTCACTTTGCCCGAACTCACATACGATACCTCCTTTTTATCGGACTGCTCAATCTTCTATCGTCAGGCTTTTACAGTCCTGGCAGCCTTCGCCTTTTTCTTTGCAAGATTTTCCAGGGCTTTTCTGGCCCTCTTGGTTCCGTAACCTCCGATACCACCCATACCGCCCCTTAATCTCGGGTCAAGCAGGTCCCGGAGCGCGTCACCAAACATGTTTACGCCGTAGATCGTCAGGGTCAGGGCGACACCTGGCCAGAGAGCCAGCCAGGGGGCATCGAACATATACGTACGCCCGGCACCGCTGAGCATGCCTCCCCAACTGGGGATGGGCGGTGGAATACCGAACCCGAGGAAACTCAGACCGGCCTCGGCCAGGATAATCCCCCCTATGCCCATTGAGAAACCGACAATTAGCATGGGCATAATATTGGGGATGAGGTGATGCCATATTATCTGCCAGGCAGAACAACCAATCGCCTGTGACGCTCCCACATACGTACTCTCTTTTATCCAGAAAACGTAAGATCTTGCCCCCCTCGAACCGCCGATACCGCCACTAATACCAAGTACCAGTATCACCTGCAGCATACCAGCCCCTATAAGGCTCATGAGGGTCAGGTAGATAATCAGTCCGGGAAAGCAAAGCCAGGCATCGATGAACCTCTGCATGATGAGGTCAACCTTGCCGCCAAGGTAGCCTGAGATGGTACCCAGGATTGTGCTGATAATAGTACTGAGAGCGGTGGCAGACAGACCGACTATCAGAGAGACACGAGCCCCGTAGATAACACGGCTGAGCAGGTCACGTCCGAGATTATCCGTACCCAGAACATACTGTGCCGATGGTGGTAACAGCCTGTCTCGCAGGTGGACATCGTTATAGTGGTAGGGCGCCAGACCTATTTGCGGCAGGCCCATCCACTGCAGGTCTGCAAAAATACCGGCGAAAAGCAGCACCAGTACCAGGATAGCACCGGTAGCACCCAGCGGCTTTCGCTTCATCCTGATTAATAAATCAACAAGCCCGCTGTGTCTCTTTATAATATCTTCTTGAGCGGTCGCGCTGGTTTCAATTACACTCATTTCTTTCTTGATTATCCGTCTGCTTATTTGTAGCGAATCCTGGGGTCTGCCCAGGCATAGCTCAAGTCAGTGAGCAGTATCAGGAACATCGTGAAGCTCCCATATATAAGGTTCGTTCCCGAGACGAGGTAGTAGTCTCTGGTGGTGAGTACTTCAAGCAGGTAACGGCCCAGTCCCGGCAGACAGAATATCTGCTCCATGATGACCGAACCGCCAATCAACATGCCCAGTTGGGGTATGAACATCGTTAGTAACGGGACCATTGCATTTCTCATGGTGTGCCTGACGATGATGACCCTTTCCTTCAGTCCCTTTGCCCAGGCAGTCCGAACATAGTCTTGCCTCAGCACCTCCAGCGTCAGGGTGCGCAGGAACCTCATCATTCCACCGGTCATTGCTGTTCCTGTCAGGAGAGCCGGGATAATCAGTATTTTCAGGTTTTCAATTGGGTCTACGGAAAAAGGAACGTACTCGATCGGCGGTGACCAGTTAAAGTAAATTGAGCCGTAGACTATCAGCATAGTCGCCAGCCAGAAAGCAGGGGTGGCCAGGTTCAGTATGGCGAAGGTCCGTCCCAGGTAGTCAAGCCAGGTGTCCTGCCGTACCGCCGAATATATGCCTATCGGGATGCCTATTATATTGCCTATTATTAAAGTCAGGAGACCAAGTTCAAAGGTTACCGGAATTCTGGCTACCATATCTTCAACCAGGGTACGGTCGGTCCACAGGGACTTTCCCAGGTCACCGCGGGTAATGATACCACCCACCCAGTCGATATACTGGATATGCATCGGTTTATCCAGCCCCAGCATACTTCTGAGGGCATCCGGGTTTAGTGTATCTGTGCTACCTTGTATAGCCGCATCCTGCATGTGCTCCCTCACCATAGCGTCGATGATATCGCCCGGCATGAAGCGGATCAGGAAGAATACGGCAACAGTCACTAAAAACAGCGTGGGAATGAGCAGCAGTACCCGTCTTAACACGTATGTACGCATCACTTCTCCTTCAGCATTTCAATGTAAGGCCTTTATTTGGGTTCCTGTCTTGGTACAGGCTGCTGCTATCCAGACTACTTTCGGGTATTAAACATGGTAGGGGATTACAGTATTTAATAGGTTTGGATATTAACTTACTATCCCCACCGGCATACTGGTTTCCAATGGTAGAACCAATATATTTTGCTAATCTACCGTCGCTATAAACTGGAAAAGAACTTGAATTAATGAACTTAGCTACCGAGCATCCTATTTGCATATCGAATATCAATATGATATCATATATGATATATCAATGATATCACCAAAGTATAATACACTGCCCTCTGCACTCAGTCAATACCTCGAATAGCACAGGTATATAGTATTTGGAGTGAAAAGGTAGAGTTTGGGCAGTAGTCAATGACTTCTATAGACGGTGGCTCGTGAAATAACTCAAAGCCACGTAGACTTCAATTTCCGGAGTTCCAGGTAAACTATGATCCAATGGTGCTATCACTTTATTTTTAACCTGACATTCACTTTACAGGAGGGCATATGAGTACGGGACCTACAACGGAAAGATTATATTGGTATGTGTGGATGATATTGCATCAATTGCGGGATATTTTGATGCAATTCAGAAGTGAAGAGCTAAGTCAATATGGCATCACGGTAGCACAGGAAGCTATCCTTACCAGTTTATCGATTGCGCAGGGAGAAACAACTATTAATAATTTATCAAAATCTCTGCTAAGAAAGCATCACACGATTTCAACTGCTCTGACCAGAATGGAAGAAAAGGGTCTGGTAAATAAGAATAAAAAACAGCAAAGTGATAATAAATATAGTATCACTATGACGGAGAAAGGAAAACAGGCCTACGAAAAAGCTCTGTAGGGAGAACTTATCCACGAACTGATGTCATGCCTGTCCAGGGAAGAATTAATGCAATTAACAACACTGCTGAAGAAGGTCTGGGTCAGGGCAATGGATGTTGATGTTAGTAAAAGGGGATTTCCAATCCCCCTCGAGTAGTACTTTCTAGAACGGTCCACTGTAGAGTCGGGTTTGCTGCTATCACCGGACCATCTGCAGTACCGCGATTTCAGGAACGGAATTAGGCATTCACAGTGTTACTCAGCGGATGACACTCACCGTCTGAAGAAATGGTCTGGGTAACCTTCT
>DUES01000132.1 GCA_011192055.1 Dehalococcoidia bacterium | reverse complement strand
GTGGTGGGCGGATCGTGAGTTCGAAGGATTCCTCGTCTCCGGGGAAAAGATTGGTGCTTGAGACATCCAGTGTACCCCACTTTGAGTCAATGCCTTCCAGGACTACTGAATAGGCCTCGACTACTTTCCCGGTGTTCCTGACCGTCACTGTGGCAGATGCACTCTCTCCCGGGACCACCGTGAGTCTCTCCGGAGCCAGTGTTACATTAATCTCTTCAGACATTATTACTCGCCCCCAAAAAGTTTGAGTTCGTGATTATGCGTCCTGTAACGGGCATATAGTGCCATATTGGTGCCCATCTCAAATGCACTTCGGACTATGTCTCTGCTTACTGGCTGACTTTCACTGCCGCCATTCCACAAGCACCCGTAATCTCCATCAGTGTAGATAATTCCGCCACCTTCCATGATTGTGGAAGGACCTTTGACACCTGCCGGAACTCCCGAGAAGAGGTGATGTATTCTGAATACCGGATGTCCCCGACTGGCTGGCTGCATGCTGTGTCCCAGACCACTTGCCAGAGCACGGAATGACTCTTCGACTCCTGCCGGATCTGCCTCGTCCACACTACCGAAGCATGTTTCACCCAGCAGAACCCCTCCCCGGTCCAGAAAGTGTGACAGGACCGCATGTTGACCATCATCGAAACTAAAGGGTTGTGTCTCACAGATGTACAGAAGGTCACAACTATCAATCTCCGCCGTGAAGTCCACCAGGCCGATGAACGAAGCGTGGTAAGAGGTGTCTCGGTCAATTATCCTGGCCAGATTCCGGAGACCCTCGGTGTGACAACCTGCACCAGTGGTATTGAGAACCGCCAGCCTCACTTCCCCTTGACCTCCCGTATACACCATCCGGCGGTGCAGGGTGTCGATCTCGCCGGGTAAAGGCTGTAACGGGTCCTCAGCATCCTGTATGACTGTCTCGTTGCCTTCGATAGTGACACGGGCTAATTCCAGGCAGGAGGGCATAATCTCATGACGCCGGTCTTCGATGATGAAGGTTTCCTGAATATATGCTGGTTGCTGATGGCTCCGGTCCGGTGATGAATCTGAGGCAGGAGCGACCTCGCTGTAACGAATGACGATATGGGAAGTGCCTTCACTCTCCGTATCCACCCAGACACGCAGTGGCTCAGTCACCACGATGACATTACCCTCAGAATCCAGTGCAACTCCGGGATAGACTACT
Source organism: Dehalococcoidia bacterium (assembly GCA_011192055.1). Next base: position 1,684 of record DUES01000132.1, on the reverse strand, counting down.
ACTGAGTTTCCGGCTGGGCTCCATGCCATCACCTCCAGCCCAACCATAATCCCATACCTGTGGAAGGCCAGATTGTGCAGTCTCTGTTGTAACCGGTGGTAATTGTGTGACTCATCCCAAACCGAGGCATCAATTAAGAGCCCCGTACTCGGACTGAGCCTTTTACGTCCCTGAAAGGGAGTCAGGTCTAATGCCACGGCAGTCCACCTCCCGTAAGATTTCCTGTCAATCGATTCGTGATATGAATAGATTTGATTACTATTTTGCTTGCAGCACTCCTTACTCAGGTGTAATAATCTGAAGTTCGTACACCGTGTGAGCCGGTTTTTCAGCTTCGATGATTGCCCGGACTTTCTCCTCGTTCACAGCCGGGCTATCTTTTATATTTAGTGTCACCGTAAAGCAGTGAGCACGTCCATCACCCATTATGGTATTCATCCCCAGGCGGCTCTCCTCTCCGAGACTGATTCCTCCATAGTGTTCGGTGATAACAGGGCGCACTCCGGCATAGATTTCAAGATAAGTCTCAAGACCTCGCCGTGTTCCCCGCCACTGGTACAACTCTGTTGCGCGACGTATCAGAAGACGCCGTTTGGCAGCAGGCCATTCCTGGTCAAGGACGAGGTCCAGCCAGAAAGCGAGCCAGGGGAGGAACTCCTCCGGCGCCAGTTTCGGATCGAAATAGAGTGGAATCTGACCGATAGTCTGTTCGACAGGTGTCAGTATACTTTCGAAAATCTTAAGGAAGCGCCCCATGAACTCATTTTCACTGTAAATTGCTGGCAGATATTGCAGGTACCGACTGGGTTCATTACCTGCATCGGTCACTTCTCCTGGTTGTCCCTGTAATGTCCGGGATGACATTTTGTCTACCTCCAGTTACTCCTGCACTACCGTAATGCGATGCACGTGCGAACACAGGACTTCCCTGTGGTTCAGTACCAGACGCAGGGTAGCTTCTCCACGCTCTTCTGTAGTCACGTCAACCGGGACAATGCGGCATTCTTCCGTGTCCTCGACACCACTGACTCGCTGAAGGATTGAGAACACATCCGCAATCGCCAGTGCCCTGCCAAAAGGCCAGCCGGTACCATCGGGTCCACCGGTCAGCGGATTGATGAAGCGGTGGCATTCTGTCTCGATATCTCTTCGGACTCTGTTTACATCGAACAATGATGCGATTCTAACGGTTGCTTCGATTGATACCCAGACATAGTCCGGCTCCGATATTACAAGTTGAGTGGTCAATATGCGGCGTTCATAAAGAAAGGAATCAAGCTCTTCTTTCAGTTGCGGGTACAGTACCAACTGTTCCGGCAGAAGCATACCTTCCACGCTGGAGATTGCCGGAATCACCATGAGATGGATGGAGCCGGGAGGAGGTCCACCTGCAAGGTCAAAACGGGGCTGAATACACCGTGCCCTTGCAACTGCTGCTGATGCCTCAAGTGCCAGTGTCTCAAAATCACTTGCTGTTACTGCCCGGTTGTGGCTACGGACAACACGAGGTGCCCTTAACATCGCACTTTCGATGTTCTCCGGGTCGCGGCCACCGAAAGCAGCGCGGCGGTTTGTCTGCGAAGCAACATAAGGTACTGTGGACTTAAGAACGGTCAGGGTATGCCTGCCTACATTTCCCTCGCTACCACCACCGAACCGGTACGCACTGATATTTAGCAGACTG
>DUES01000131.1 GCA_011192055.1 Dehalococcoidia bacterium | reverse complement strand
TCTGCATGGCATAGAGACTGCTTTGCCCTTTGGCACAAGGGCTCGTAGTGACGAGCAGAGAGTAGAAAGAAGGATACAGGAGTAAAGCAAATAAAAATCCCGGTGATTGAGGCGATAATTTGAAGATACTGGTTGTTGGAAATGGTGCTCGCGAACATACCCTGGTCTGGAAAATGGCGCAAAGCCCCCGGACTACTGAAATTTTCGCTGCCCCGGGCAATGCCGGTACCGCCCGCATAGGACGGAACCTTGATATTGGTGCCAGCGATATCGGTTCTATGGTTGCGGCTGTCGAGGACAACGGTATTGAACTGGTGGTCGTGGGACCGGAGGCACCCCTTGCTGCTGGTATGGTTGACCGCTTCCAGGAAATTGGTATTCCGGTATTCGGGCCTACGCAACAGGCCGCCGAGATAGAATCGAGCAAGGTCTTTGCCAAGGACTTACTATGCACCTACGATATTCCCTGCGGACACAGTATCACCTTTTCCGACTTCATCAAAGCGAAAGCATATATCGAGCAGCAGGCTCCACCGGTGGTAATCAAGGCTGACGCACTTGCCGCCGGTAAAGGAGTTGTAGTTGCCGGGACTATTCAGCAGGCCCTGGAAGCTCTTTCCGATTTCATGGAATCAAAAAAGCTGGGAGAGGCCGGTAACAGGGTAATAATCGAAGAACACCTCTCGGGCAGGGAAATGAGTGCCTTTGTTTTCACCGACGGTGAGAAAGTAATACCCCTGGCGTATGCCTGCGACTATAAACGGATATATGACGGTAACAGTGGACCCAATACCGGCGGTATGGGGAGTTACAGTCCGCCGTCATTCCTGACTCCCGGACTGGCGGGGCAAGTCCAGCAGGAAATAATGCAGCCCACAGTACGGGCAATGGCGCAGGAAGGCAGAACATACCGGGGACTGCTCTACGGCGGACTGATGATTACGGGTGAAGGGCCGAAGGTGATAGAATTCAACGCCCGGCTTGGTGACCCTGAGACGCAGGTTGTCCTGCCACTGCTGAAGACGGACATGGTGGACATCATTCTTGCCACAATAAACGGCGACCTTGATAAGGTGAACGTTGAATGCCATGAGGGCGCATGTGTCGGGGTGGTAATGGCTTCAGGCGGGTACCCCGGCAGCTATGAGACGGGCTTTCCCATAACCGGACTGGACGATGTGGATGACGGCATACTGGTGTTTCACGCCGGAACAAAGCCGGGCTCGAAACCCGGAGAGGTCCTGACCAGTGGCGGCAGGGTCCTGACGGTGGCAGCCCGGGGTGAGACCCTTAACCGTGCCAGGGAAAAGGTATACGACAATATATCCCGAATTCACTTCAAGGACTGTTACTATCGTAAAGATATTGCGTTGTTAGAAGAAGCCGGAAAGTAGTCACATGGTATCGCTGTAGTTCCAGCAAGTGATATACAAAATGCACGTAAACCGGGTCGTCGGGTGTGATGGTTTTCCCTGTGATGATGTCAGGCATGATTGTTATATGGTGCCGGATATTGATATAGAGCCGGCCAGGATGTCCATTATCATGATATCTGAAGCTGCTCCGGCCAGTCCCGCTGATTATTACTATGCAAACGGCAGTCCCCTGTTCCAGCAGACGACAGTGCAGGCATTCCGTGACGCCGGTGCGGATGTTGCATCCATACGGGAAATCCTGGATATGGGAGTTTATCTTACCACGGCAGTGAAGTGCGGAAAAACGGGGTACGGCATAAAGACAAAAACAATCGAAGAGTGTTCCCGGATACTGGAGAAAGAGCTGGTCCTGTTTCCGGATGCAAAGGTCTTCATGCTGATGGGTGATGTTGCCATAAGGGCTGTCAACTATATTGCCGGAAGAGCCGGTGAAGGAAGAGTGATTCCGGCAGGTTCAACCTACAAGATTCGGGGCCAGGAGTACCTGTTTGGAGGGAAAAGAGCCTTTCCGTCCTATCTGCAGGCCGGTCCCAGCTTCTTTATTGAGAAGAGCAAGCGGAGGATGATTGCTGAGGATATATCAGCCGCGCTGGATTTTCTGGACTGGCCCGGACCACCCGGAAGCGGTTTACGCCCCGTTTAATTCAATAAACGTGACCTTATCAGGAGCGCAGCACGGGAAAAACCGGGTCCAAATGTAATCGAATATATATGGGTATTGGGATTGGATTACTGTATAATAGTATCTGCATGACCGGAAAACATTTAGAAAAGAGAGTAAGATGACATGCCGTTAGTTGCTGTAGTGATGGGCTCGAAGTCGGATGCTGAGGCAGTGCAGCCGGCACTGGATGTACTAAAGGAACTCGGAATAGATTTCGAAGTATCCGTTATCTCCGCTCACCGTACTCCTGAGAAGGCCAGGCAGTTTGGACTGACTGCCCGGGAGCGTGGTATTGAGGTTGTTATTGCCGCCGCCGGCAGGGCTGCTCATCTGCCCGGCGTACTTGCCGGCTGGACAACACTGCCCGTAATCGGTATACCTCTGGGTGGTGGCGAGCTGGATGGTATTGACGCCCTTTACTCGATAGTCCAGATGCCGGCAGGAATACCGGTAGCCTGTGTCGCCCTGGGCAGTGCCGGTGCCAGGAATGCTGCCTACCTTGCCGCGGAGATTCTGGGACTGAAATATGATGAGATACGGCAGGCCTATGAGAAATACAGGAAGGGGTTGCAGGGAGAAGGCTAATGATTGAGCGCTATTCCCGGCCCGAAATGAAAAGGGTCTGGTCGGACGAAAACAAGTTTGCCCGCTGGCTGGAGGTGGAGATTGCTGCCTGTGAAGCATGGGCGGAGCTGGGCGTTGTCCCCAGGAAAGATGTTGCCAGGATAAAAATGGCACGGGTAAATTTCAAGCGGATGGAGGAGATACTCCAGGAAACACACCATGATATGACGGCCTTTCTCGGTGCGGTTTCCGAGAGCCTGGGCCCGGAGTCACGGTTTATCCACCTGGGAATGACTTCCTCCGACGTGATGGATACCGCCCTCAGTCTTCAACTTGTCGAAGCAAGCGACCTGTTAGCGGCAGGTGTAAAAGAGCTGATTTCAGTTCTGGCTGAAAAAGCAATACAGTACAAGTACACTCCCGTAACCGGCCGGACTCACGGTGTGCATGCGGAGCCGACCTCGTTCGGACTGAAGATGGCACTATGGGTCGATGAGATGCAACGCAACCGGCTCCGGCTGAATGATGCTAAAAAAGCGATAGCTGTAGGTAAAATATCCGGAGCGGTAGGTACGTATGCCACTGTTTCTCCGGACCTCGAGGAAAAAACCTGCACCCGGCTTGGTTTACATCCTGCGTCAGTATCCAACCAGGTGCTGCAGCGTGACCGCCATGCCCAGTTTGTGACCACCCTGGCCATAATCGCCAGTTCACTGGAAAAATTTGCCACCGAAATCAGGCATTTGCAGCGTACCGAAGTAAGAGAAGCGGAAGAACCGTTTTCTGCAGGGCAGACCGGCTCCTCGGCGATGCCGCACAAGAGAAATCCGGAGCTTTGCGAGCGAGTCTGTGGTCTTGCCCGCCTGGTGAGGGGTTATGCCATGACTTCCATGGAGAATGTAGCTTTATGGCACGAACGTGACATCAGCCATTCATCCACGGAGCGGATTATCCTGCCCGATGCCTGTCTGGTGCTTGATTACGTACTGGCAATATTCACCGGTGTAATGAAAGACCTCCAGGTGTACCCGCAACGCATGAAGCGGAACATGGACCTCACCAAGGGCCTGCTCTTTTCCCAGCGCGTAATGCTGGCCCTGATTGATAAAGGCCTGTCCCGACAGGAAGCGTACAAGCTTGTGCAGCGGAATGCCATGAAATCGTGGAAAGGGAACAGGAACTTTGCCACACTGCTTCGTGCCGACCCCGAAGTTATGGCAGTGGTATCTTCCGGGGAACTGGAATCACTGTTTGATGTACAGTACTATCTGCGTTATGTAGATGACGTGTTTGAGAGGCTGGGACTGACCGAACTCCAGTGGCAAGAGAGAAGCGACAGGAAGGATTCAGGCGGCCTTGCCCCGAGAACGATTTGACGTACGGATTAGTGCAGGTTCGATAAATAATCAGTCGGCCGGAAGACCATGCCAACCATAGAAGTCATTCCCGGTGTCTACCAGTTGATGCTTGCGGGTGTCAACATGGTGTTGATTGCTGAAGAAGAGTTGACTCTGATAGATACCGGTGTGCCGGGTAGCCTGCCCGGTATTTTGAATCTTCTACACCGCCTGGGGCGTTCCGTGGAGGAAATCACAACTGTCATTATCACTCATAACCACGTTGATCACATCGGGGGGCTGCCGGAACTGAAGAAACATACCGCGGCGAAGGTATACGCCCATGAGGCAGCACTCGTTGACCCTCCGGACGATGCACCGTACCCGCAGGGAATACGCCGCCTGCTGCGGATACCGGTACTGTCGCCGGTCCGCCGCCGTTTTGTGCTTGGTTCCGGGGATATTGACGTGCAGTTGACGGGTGGAGAAGTACTTGTGCCACTGGGGGGCCTCCGGGTTGTCCACACTCCGGGACATACGCCGTGCAGTATATGCCTGTATTCACCTTTGCACAGGATGCTGTTTGTCGGTGATGCCATGCAGAGGCGCCGCAGGAAACTACAGTTTCCGGCAAAGATGGTAAGTATTGACCTGGCCATGGCAGTAGTATCAGTAGGTACGCTTGCCCAACTGGATTCGGAAATACTGGTCCTGGGGCACGGACAGCCTGTAAGACACGGAGCCCGTGCCTGGGTACAGGCACTCGAACGTACAGGAGTTGACACTGACCATGGGGATTAGCTATTATCATCAGAGGTGTTATGCTACGGGTCATTGCCGGGAAAGCTAAAGGACACCAGCTCAAAGTGCCGACGGGTGTCTATGTTCGCCCGGCAACCGATCTGGTCAGGGGTGCAGTATTTTCCATTCTGGAAAATAGAGCTACCGGTTGGCTCCGTGTACTTGACCTGTTCTCCGGCAGTGGCGCCATGGGGATTGAGGCCTTGAGCAGAGGAGCTGAGTGGGTTGACTTTGTTGACCGTGAGCGTCGCTGTTGTGCTATAATTAAACAGAATTTGGAGAAGACTAAATTTGGTGCTCAGGCGCATGTCTATACCTGCACGGCAAACAGGGCTCTTTCCTTCCTTGATAAGGAGTACAATATCGTATTGATGGACCCACCCTACGCTGATACATCGATAGGTAGTGTGGTAGCGCAACTGGCTGACTCCAGACTGGTTGGTATGGAGTCTATTGTGGTGGTAACGCATTCTCCACGCCTTTCTCTTAGTCCCGCCTACGGTTCGTTAAATCTCATTAAAGAACATCGTCATGGCGATAGCTGTATTGCCGTGTATCGAAAGGGGTAGGAACGTGACAATTGCGGTTTATCCTGGTACTTTTGACCCGATAACCAATGGACACCTTGATATCGCCGTCAGGGCAGCAAATATCTTCGACAAAGTGATTATCGGGGTCTACAATATCCCGGACAAGCGTCTTCTATTTACGACTTCCGAGCGGGTATCACTGGTGAAGCAGTCGGTAATAGACGAGCCTAAAATCGAAGTAACGACATTCGGTGGGATGACGGTAGATTTTGCCCTCAAGGTGGGGGCGAAATCACTGGTGCGCGGACTGAGAATGAGTTCTGATTTCGAGCACGAGTTTGAGATGGCACTGATGAATAAAAAACAGTGCCCGGACCTGGAACTGGTCTGTCTCATGAGCAGCCTGCAATACCAGTTTCTGAGTTCCAGTCTTCTCAAAGAAGTTGCCAGCCTGGGCGGAAATATTGACAGCCTGGTACCGTCTCATGTAGCCAAGGCTCTCATAGAAAAACTCAGGGATTAAATACATAACAGAAGGTGAAAGGGGCATAATCCCCCCGATTAAGAAGGAGGTATATTCTATGGCGTACAAGATTACAGACGAGTGTATTAGCTGCGGAGCCTGTGAACCGGAGTGTCCCAATGAGGCAATCAGCGAAGGCGAGACGATCTACGAGGTCGACGCCAGCAAGTGCACTGAGTGCGTCGGTTCGCACGATTCGTCCCGCTGTGCCGATATTTGTCCGGTAGACGCCTGTGTTCAGGACACGGACAACGAAGAGAGCCGCGACGCTCTGCTGGAGAAGTGGAAGGGTCTGCATCCGGGCGAGACACCTGCCTAGTAACTGCATTACCAGGTAATTTGACAGCCAGACCGGTTAGAACAGCTTCCGGAGAGGCTATACTTCTCCGGTGGTTTGTCAGCGGTCAGTATTAGAACCAGAAACGGAGCCATTACACTGGCTCCGTTTACTTTTTATATTCTTAACCTGTAAAGCTACAAACTACTGGTTACCCAGTTCTTTTGCCCTGCGATATGCTGCATCCACTGCGTCACGCAGGAGCTCAGCGAATCCACCATCTTCAAGCCTGGAGATAGCCGCTGCGGTGGTCCCCCCCGGCGATGTCACCATCCGGCGTAACTCTGCCGGAGCATGGTCCGACTTCTGAAGGAGATGACCGGCTCCAAGCACTGTTGTCAATACCAGGTCATAAGCCATCTCCCTGGAAAAACCGACATTTACTGCGGCGTCAATCAGTGCCTCTACGAAGAAGAAGAGATAAGCGGGACCACTCCCGCTGACCGCGGTGGCCATGTCGATACGGTCTTCGTCTTCAACGGCAATCTGGTGTCCCATTGCCCCGAGGATTGCGCTTGCCTGTTCTTTTTGTCGGGTTGATACCTTGTCAGTGGTCGCCCAGACTGTCATTCCTTCACCAATCTGTGCCGGCGTATTGGGCATAGCCCTGACGACAGGACCGTGAAGTAAGCCGTCACACAGGCTTTTCAGCGTGGCTCCGGCGACGATTGAGAGGACCAGTTGCTCCGGTGTAAGCAGTCCCTTCAGTCCGGTCATCATCTCAGCCAGGTTTTGCGGTTTAACGGCAACTATCACCACGTCTTTACCGATAATGGCCTCATGGTTATTCCCGGTGACAGCTACACCATACTGTTGTTCAAGATAGTCGCGACGAGGCATGCTGACGTCACTGACCGTGATGGATTCTGCGGCTGCCAGTCCCTTATCGAGGATTGCCGAGAGCATGGCCTCGCCCATGTTACCGCCACCGATAAAGGCTATTTTCATTTTGGTAACCCTATCCCCTTTATCCCCTTCCCCTTAGCAAGGGGAAGGGGAAGAGTTTTCTGAAGAGGGGCTGTGCCCCTCTAAGACTCCCCCGGTCCAAGTCTGTCGTGTTTATGCTTGCTTCACCACGATATTGACCAGTTTCTGCGGGATGTAGATTTTTTTGACTACCTCTTTACCCTCGGTGTGTGCTTTTACCTTCTCGCTGCCGAAGGCCAGCGTCATTGCCTCCTCCTCGGTGATGGTTACCGGGACACTGAGGCGGTCCCGCAGCCGGCCATTGACCTGGACAACCAGCGTAACCTCCTCGTCTTTAGCCAGTTCCTCGTCCCACTCCGGCCAGGCCTGGTCGTGGATGCTGTAGGCGTGGCCGGTCTGTTCCCAGAGCTCTTCAACGATGTGCGGCACTGAAGGTGCCAGGAGCAGCAACAGCGTTTCAGTCGCTTTATTCCACTCGTCTCGGGTGAAAATTCCTGCCTCTTTGCCCTTGCTCAGGTAGTTGGTGTATTCCATCAGGGCGGCAATCATTGTATTGAAGCGCAGTCTTTCAATATCTTCGGTTACCTTGCGGATGGTCTGGTGGGTGGTACGAAGCAATTCGGTATGCGTATTGTCATTACCGGCATCCGTTCCGGGTTTGTATTCTTCCAGTACCAGGTTCCAGATGCGGTTGAGCCAGCGACTTGCCCCGCTGATGCCGTTGTCGGACCAGTCTCCACCCTGCTCCCATGGACCGAGGAACATGAGGTAGACCCGTACCGTATCCGCTCCAAGCTCGGAAACATACTCATCCGGGTTAATTACGTTACCCCTGGACTTGCTCATTTTCTGGTGCTCGCGGATGATTATGCCCTGGTTGAACAGTCGCTTGAACGGTTCATCGAAGTCCACCACTCCCATGTCCCTGAGAGCCTTGACAAAGAAACGGGCATAAAACAGGTGCATCACGGCATGCTCGGCACCACCGGTATACAGGTCTACCGGCATCCAGTATTTCAACCTGGCCGGGTCGACGGCAGCTCCGTCAAAGTGCGGACTGCAGTACCGCAGGAAGTACCATGAAGAGCACATGAAGGTATCCATGGTATCCGTCTCCCGTTTTGCCGGCGAAGAGCACTTCGGACAGGTGGTATTAACAAATCCCTCGTGGTATGCCAGCGGTGACTCACCGGTCGGCCTGAATTCTGCGTCTTCGGGGAGCAGGACGGGCAGGTCTTCCTCGGGTACAGGGACAAGACCGCATTTCTTGCAGTAGACCATCGGTATCGGTGCGCCCCAGTAACGCTGCCGGGAAATCAGCCAGTCGCGCAGACGATAACTGACAGTCCGCTTTCCCCAGCCCTTTTCTTCCAGGAAATCCGAAATTGCCTC
>DUES01000130.1 GCA_011192055.1 Dehalococcoidia bacterium | reverse complement strand
CCTTCCATATCCGACCAGATGGCTGATGCCGACCGCCTGATTGAAACCCTGAACCGGGAACATCCGGAGGACTGCCATAGAGTAGACGCTGGAGTTTTGCAGGGTCTTTCCCCGTTGCTGCGCTCATGGGACTGGGAATGCAAAGCCTCAATCCGCGATGATGAAGTTATTGCAGTCAGACCCCGGGGTGTTAAGAACCTCGGGCTGGCGGTTGACCTGGGAACAACGAAGATTGCCGCCTACCTGGTTGACATGGATACCGGGAATACGCTGGCTTCCCATGGCATCATGAATCCCCAGATTGAATACGGGGAAGATGTTATTACACGAATCAGCTATATTACCGGTTCCCCTGAGGGAAGGAAACGATTACAGGAGTTGACTGTTGCCGTCCTCAACCAGCTTTCCGGGGAACTTACGGATGAGGTCGGCACAACACCGGATAACATCCTTGAAGCCGTAATCGTAGGTAACACCGCAATACACCACTTTTTAATTGGTTTCCCGGTCGCACAGCTTGTTGCCGCTCCTTTCATACCTGCCGTAAGCCGGGCCCTTGATATCAGGGCACGTGACATCGGTCTGAAATTCGCTGCCGGCGCTTATGTCCATATCCTGCCCAATATCGCCGGTTTTGTTGGGGCTGACCATGTTGCCATGCTACTGGCTACCGGTGCCGGCCAGGCTGACGGTCCGGTAATTGCAATCGATATCGGTACCAATACCGAGGTCTCGCTGGTCGGTAACGGCCGGATAACGGCCGTATCCTGCGCCTCCGGACCGGCATTTGAGGGCGGCCATATCAGGGATGGTATGAGGGCGGCTGCCGGGGCCATTGAACGGCTGCGGATTGTGCCCGACAGTGTCCCAGGCGGGCTGGTGCAGTGCCAGACGGTTGACGGTGCACCGGCGGTTGGAATTTGCGGTTCCGGCATTATCGATACCCTGGCCCAGCTCTATATGAACGGGATTATCAGCCCGGAAGGACGGATGATAACCAACCATCCGCTGGTCCGCGGTGACGGTCTGGACCGTGAGTTCTTGTTATCCGGCGGAGAAGAGCAGGAAGGACAACACACCGTCTGCATCACACAGCGTGACATCCGTGAATTGCAACTGGCCAAGGCAGCAATTCGTACCGGCATACAGGTACTCCTTGAGAATAATAGATGCCTGGACGAAGACATCAAACAGGTGGTTATCGCCGGGGCATTCGGGTCTTATATTGATATCAGCAGCGCCATAGATGTCGGGATGCTGCCTTCCCTGCCGCCGGAGCGCTTCCGGCAGGTGGGTAATGCCGCCGGCGCCGGGGCACGTCTTGCCCTGATTTCTGTGAAGAAGCGGGATGCAGCCCGCTCCCTGGCTTCCCGGGTAAAGTACATTGAGCTGGCCAGTGCACCCGGCTTCATGCAGACATTCACCGAGGCCACCTATCTGGGACGCTACCGACTGAAAGACGGGGGCAGAGAGCAAATCCAGTAATATAACTGGGGAATAGGGCAGGATAGTCGCAGGAATGCGGTGCTATTGACAAAACGGAAAAGGCATGCCTACAGTATAGGCTAAATCCGATAGAGCAGGGCTTCAATATGGACCGGCGGATTCGAGTGCCGGTCCCGGAAAGGAATTGTCCATGTTTGATATCAGTGAAATCACGAGTAGCCTGGTAGCGATGGATATCGAAAAGACCGGGGAGCTGACCGGGGCCGCAATAGACGCCGGTATACCCGCCGGTGACATACTGGAAAAAGGGCTAATCACGGGAATGCAGACTGTCGGCGAACAGTTTGAGAACGGCGAGATATTCCTGCCCGAATTGCTAATGGCGGGAGAAGCAATGAAAGCCGCCCTTGTTCAACTGAAACCCCTGCTGATGTCTCAACCCGGAGGTCGCAGTTTTACGGGTAAAGCAGCCATCGGTACCGTACAGGGTGATATTCATGATATCGGAAAGAACATCGTCATCATGATGCTGGAAGGAAACGGCTGGGAAGTAACCGACCTCGGGGTGGATGTTTCACCGGAAGCCTTCTGCGCCGCAGTCAGTGAAAATGACTTTCAGGTCCTCGGTCTTTCTGCCCTGCTTACCATGACGATGCCCAACCAGGCACGGACAATCGAAGCCCTGAAAGCCGCAGGTCTGCGGGATAAAGTAAAAGTAGCTATCGGTGGTGCCGTATGCAGCCAGGGCTTCGCCGACCAGATTGGAGCGGACTGCTATGCGGCTGACGCTGCCGACGCAGCGAGGAAATTTGCCGAACTGGTACGGTGAACGGCAGGTATATTGAAACAGACGATTTCCCGTTGAGGTGAAGTATGACCGGCATGACTGGTACTGAACGGATAAAGAAGGCACTGCAGATACAGGAACCGGACCGTGTTCCCTTTATCGAGATGCCCAACGCAATTATCAGGGAAAAACTCCTGCCCGGCTCAACAATCTATGACGCCATTGAGCATTTCGACCTCGATGCCATCGAAATTGATGACCGCGGCTACCCCGGCTACCTGACCGAGCAGGTCGGTGAAAACCTCTTCCGGAACCAGTGGGGAACTATTGTCCGTACCGTCACCGGAACCCTGCCTCATCCGGTGGAACCACTTATAAAATCGGAACAGGACGTTGAGACCTGGCAGCTGCCCGACCCTGATGACCCGGCCCGGTTCAAGTTGATCCGGGAAATGGTCAAACGTTACAAAGGACAGCGGTCCATAATCGCTTCCTTTGCCGACCCTTTTAATGTCGCCAACGAAGTCCGCGGCGCAGCCAGCCATTACATGGACTTCGTTCGTAATCCCGACCTTGTAGACCGGCTTTCCGAGATGGTCAAAGGTTACTATATCAGGTACATGAGGAACTGCGTGGAGGCGGGTGCTGACGTTGTCCGCATAACCGGCGACTACGCAACGACGAAGTGGCCTATGCTTTCGCGAGAGCATTTCATCCGGCATGTCATTCCCGTGCTTAAGGAGCTGGTTGACGAAGCAAAGAACCTTGGTGTCTTTGCGATGAAGCATACCGACGGCAACATCTACCCGATACTGGACCTGATTGTTGATACCGGCATCAACGGTCTCCACCCGATAGACCCGAACGCAGGCAT
>DUES01000013.1 GCA_011192055.1 Dehalococcoidia bacterium | reverse complement strand
GTAAACGGGCAGCCCTCTACGGACTGGCAAACTCCATTGCTTCCCGGGTAGGCGCGCAACAAGTCGTTACCAGTACCGTTGTCGGTCTGCTGGTGGAACAGGGAATGGCTACCGGGGAGATTTCGGATATAGGGCAGATTATCATGGGTTCACTGGCAGAACCAAGTGATTCCTCTGCAGAGACGTCCCTGATACGGTTGTCCCGGGAAAAAGTAGGTGAGGTGGTAGCGGAGCAGCCTACCAATTACGTAATACCCGGCTACCTGGTGATGTTCGTGTTCTTTGCTGCGGCACAGTCAGCGGCGATTATTGTCCGTGAACGGCAGAACAACACCCTGGAGCGGTTGTTGTCCAGTTCGGTAAAGCAGGAGACGCTGCTCGGGGGGATATTTATCGGTACTGCCGCTAAGGGAGTTATCCAGATAGTTATTTTCTGGACGGTGGGCCTGCTGGCTTTTAACATGGACCTGGGGATTGCCCCGGCAGGTGTTGTAGTGCTGTCCCTACTGATGGCAATAATGTCGGCAGCATTTGGTCTGATGCTGGCCACGCTGGTCAAGACGGAGCGTGCCGCAGGTTCGATAGGGACGCTGGCCGCATTGATAATGGCGCCGCTGGGCGGCTGTTGGTGGCCCCTCTTCATTCTGCCCCAGTGGATGCAGGGCCTGGCAAAAATAACGCCCCATGGCTGGGCAAACGCCGGTTTTAACAAGCTGATGGTCTTCGGGGGGGATTTTAATTCCGCCGTACCGGAGATGCTGGCCCTGGTGGTCTTTGCGCTGGTATTCGGCATCATTGCCGTGTGGCGGTTCAGGACAAGTGCCGTTTGATATGGTGGTGGGATGTTACAGTGTAGTCTTTCAGGACTGCCTGCGTAATCAAGATGATTAACTGGAAAATTACTGCCCCTTCCACGTCTCCGCTCTCACTACAAGCTCTTTTGCGCTCTCAAGGGAGGTCTGCGTGTAGTCCGGACCGGACAGCATCGCCGCCAGTTCTGCCAGCCGCGCGTCACTCCCCAGCGTCTCTAACCGGCTCAGCGTGTGCCCGCCGGATACCTCTTTGTGGACGTGGTGGTGGGAATCGGCATAGGCGGCTATCTGGGGAAGGTGCGTGATACAGATGACCTGGTGGCTGCGCGCCAGCCGGGACAGCTTCCGGCCTACCACCTCGCCGCTCCGCCCGCCGATACCGATATCTATCTCGTCGAACACCAGCACCGGGATATCGTCGGCTTCTGAGAGCACCCCTTTCAGTGCCAGCATGAAACGTGACATCTCTCCGGTGGAGGCAATCCTGGCCAGCGGTTTGGGCGGCTCACCGGGATTGGTGGAGACAAAGAGCTCCACGGAGTCGGCACCGGTATTGTCGAAGGTGTATCTATCACCATCAGGGAATGGAATCCCGTTCTCGTCGGGCTGCTGCTCAATCCGGACATCAAACTCTACCACGGGCATATCCAGGTCCTGTAACTCCTTTTGCACTTCAACCTTTAGCTTTCCGGTGGTCGTTGTGCGGGCAAGGGAAAGCTCCGAACCCAGCGTACCCAGTTCCTGTTTGAGGCCGGTGAGTTTTTCCTCAAGCTCAACCCGCCGCTCCGACGAGTGGGAGATACCCTCGAGGTCGGTGGCTGCCTTCTCCCGGAAAGCAAGTATCTCGACGATACTCTGTCCGTACTTCCGCTTCAGGCTCCGGATGAGTTCCAGTCTCATCTCTATCTCTTCGAGACGCGTGGGGTCATATTCAAGGCGTTCGCCGTAATTACGGATATCACGGGCCAGGTCCTCGAGGCTGAAGAGGTTCGTTTCCAGCGACTCAAGCTGTTCTTTCATGCCCGGGTCAAGCTCCGCCAGCCCCTTCATGGCGCTGACAGCTTCACTCAGGCTGTCAATCGCCGACGGACCGGGAGAATCTTCTCCGCGCAGCTTCCGGTAAGCTTCATAGGAGATGGATTTCAGTTTTTCGGTGGAAGCGAGGATATTTCGTTCCTGTTCCAGCTCGTCATCCTCTCCTTCGCGCAGTTCGGCACGGTCTATTTCGTCTGCCTGGAAGCGTAAAAACTCCTCCTGGCGGACTGTTTCCCGCGCGTTTTCACTCAGCCGTTCGAGTTCTGTTTCTGCCTGGTGAAATGCTGCAGTTTTCTCCGAGAAATTAGAACGGAGGTCTGTGGTATGGGCATACAGGTCAAGAAAGTCCAGGTGCCGTCTCTTGTCGAGTAAGGAGAGATGCTCACTCTGGCCGTGCACATCAATTAAAAGCCGCCCGATTTGCTGCAGGACACCGCGCGTAACCGCGTGACCGTTTACGCGGATAAGGCTTCTCCCTTTTCTGCGTAACTCGCACTTAATCACCAGGGTGTCTTCGTCGGACGAAATTCCCCGCTCGACCAGGAAATCTCTCAGCAGGGGTGAATTACCGCCTTCGTTGATGGCGAAGACCCCTTCAATATGTGCGGCGTCAGCACCATGGCGGACCGTTTCCTCGTCCGGTTTTGCCCCCAGCAGCGCCTCAACGGCATCGATAACGAGCGACTTTCCGGCACCGGTTTCTCCCGTAATCACGTTAAGCCCGGTGTCAAGACGCCAGTTTATTTCGTCGATAATGCCGACATCGCGTACCCTCAGTTCGAGCAGCAAAATTCCCTCCGAAATCCGTCACCCTGTCCTTATAGTGTCCACATTTTACCATGTCCCGTCAAAACTGCCGACTTCTCTTTCTTCATACTTTCCTTGACACCCGGTAGCCGGCAGTCATAAGATACTTAATCATTACAGAGGAGGTGAGACCTTGCCGATACTGACGCATGAAGACATTCACCAGCATTACGAGGTCTATGGTTCCGGAGAACCGTTCTTTCTGCACCACGGACTGACATCGAGTTGCGAGATGTGGTATCCGCACCTGCCCTGGCTCTCACGGAAGTACCAGACTATCCTGATGGATGCGCGGGGACATGGTATGACCACGGCGCCAGCGGGGGATGAGCGGTATTCCTGGGAAAAAATGGCGGATGACGTCAACAGGCTGCTGGAGCACCTTGGGATTGAGCGTGCCATTATCGGCGGCCTCTCGATGGGCGGAGGTGTGTCACTCGCTTTCGCACTCAGGTATCCGCAGAAGGTCAAATACCTTATCCTGTGTGACTCGGCCGGTACCGGTGTGCGGTCGCCGCAGATGCAGGTCCCGAGTGAAGAGATGGACCGGCAGATGGAAGCCCGTGAACAGATGGTGCAACAGTACGGGGTCGTGGAGCAGGGGTACCGGTCAATTGCTGCCGGTCTTGCCCCGAAGCCGGTACTTGAAGACCCTGTCCTCCAGGACGAGTACATAGAGCGTATGTCCCACTTCTCCGTGAACGGTTCCATTTATGCAAGCAGATTTGTCATGCGGACTGTGGTGGAGAACGTGGAGCGCGTCAGGGAACTGACGATGCCGACACTGGTTGTCATCGGTGAGGAAGATGCCCTTGTCCCCGCTGCTGAATGGCTGCGCGATACGCTGCCTAACCGGCGCTATGCTTTCCTGAAGGGAGTCGGGCATGCTACCTCGCGGTATAAGCCGGAAGCCTGGCGCAAAGCGGTGCTGGACTTCCTTGATGATTTGGGGCAGGGTAAAGATATCCGTAGTGAAGTAGTGTTATAAGACTGGTACTGTCAGTTGTGCTTTTACTTGTCGCTCCCGTACAGGTATAGTTAAAGTATTGCAGGTGATAATATCTGCTGGAGGTAAGCGTGGGTGTCAGACTATTCGCCGAGCCTGATTTGCGCCAGCCTGATATGCTGGTGGGATGGCCCGGTATTGGTAATATAGGTGTAATAACGGTAGATGCGGTCAGGCAGCAGACCGCTGCTGTACAGCTGGGTGACATCGAGCCCTGGGAATTTTTTTACCCGGGTAAAGTTGTTATCAGGGGAAGTGTTCTCGAGAGAATGGAGTTTCCCGGTAATAAATTTTATTTTGCACAGCTCGAGGACAAGGACCTGCTGCTTTTTATCGGTGAAGAGCAACCGTCCAGTCAGGGCAGGGTGTATGCCGAAGGGAGCAGGGCTTACAAGATGGCAAACCTGGTCCTGGACGTAGCCGAGAAGTTTGGCTGTCGCCGTATCTACACGTCAGGTGCTGCCGTAGCTCTGACCCACCATGAATTGAAACCGAGAGTATGGGCTGTCGCTACCGATAGAAAAGTCCTGAATGAGGTCAGGGGAAGCATTAGCTCAGTATTAAGGAGCGATATAGAAGCCAGGGGCGAGTACGGTAATATCACGGGTCTGAACGGTCTGCTGGCAGGCGTTGCCAGGAAACGCGGGTTTGAAGGCGTCTGCCTCATGGGTGAAATACCGGACTATCTCTCCCGGATTCCGTTTCCGTATCCCCGGGCATCACAGTCAGTTCTGGATGTCCTTAGCCTTACACTGGGCATTCCCATTAACACTAAAGCCCTGGACAAGATGACGGCCCAAATGGAAGACGTTATCAGCAATGTCTTCCTGCAGTTCCCGCCCGAAGTGCGTGAGAAGATTGAGCAGCGAAAAAAGGATGCCCAGAGCCGACCGGGTACTATTACGGATGAAGAAGAGAAATGGCTCAAGGAGCATATTGATGAATTCTTCCGGGGTGGTGAACAGGACCAATGACTGATGCTGTACAGTATACGGCCAGGCCTGAATTCCGCAGCCCGACATTGATTGCCGGCTGGGCTATGGATGCTGCCAGGCTGGGCTGGCGGGTGACTGATTATTTAATAAACAAACTCGGTGGTCAGCCGTTCTGCCACATCGAGCCGGTTGACTTCTTCTCACTGGGGGGAGTCTCCATAGACAGGGACCTGGTAAATTTCCCGACGAGCCAGTTTTATGCCTGCCCCGAGAAGGACCTGGTAATCTTTCAGAGTACTCCTCCCGGGCATGAGTGGTACCGTTTCCTGAACCTGGTACTGGACGTAGCCCGGGACTACTGCCATATCAGCGAGTTCTATTCCGCGGGCAGCATGATATCTCTGGGGCCTCATACCGCTCCCCGGCAGCTTTTCGCCACGTTTGGTACACAAGAGATGAAGAAGGAGTTAAGCCCATACGAACTTTCCCGGGAAGTGAATTATGAGACTCCTCCGGGGGGAAAACCTACGCTCAATTCTTACCTTCTCTGGGCCGTTAAGCGAAGGAATATACCCGGTGCCAATCTCTGGGTACCCGTTCCTTTCTACCTTGTATCCTCCGAAGACCCTGCTTCATACCACAAGGTAATCGAGTTCCTGAACCACAGACTGGACCTGGGCATGGACCTGAGTGATCTTGATGACGGGACCAGGGTACTCAACGAGAAAATTGCAGGGATGAGATCTGCATCACCGGAAGTGGACGGCAATATCCGGAAGCTGGAGCAGAACCAGAGACTGAGTGAGGACGAAGGAGAAAAGCTGGTCAGGCAGATTGAAGAGATTCTCAGGGTGGAGGAAGAATAACAACTCCGTCGAGTATAACTTACTCCGATTCTGTGTCATCCTCCGGTTCTTTGATAGTTTCCTGTTGCGACGAGCGGTCGCGCAGCCAGCGGTGAATATTGTCCAGGGCGGGCGGTGATACGCTGAATACCTCGATATCCTGGGGGAACTGTACCGGGTGACCTTCACGGATAAAGAGTATTGCCACCTCGTCTTCTCCCAGGGTTTCGTCAATCTGCTGTGAAATATACTCGTAGCGTTTTTTTGATGTCTCGCGGTAAAGGTCGGAAATCTTTTCTGCTGCCTGGTGACTGATGAAACCGAGCATCAGGCACCGTTCCCAGTCGAGACATTCATTGGCCAGTTCGGCAAGTTCAACCGCTTCCATGAGGGCACCGGCCTCGCACTTTTCTTTTGCGATTTTGTAGCTTGGCGGACTCAGTTGCTCCATGATTTTCAGTCCGTCCTCACCACCAAACCCTATTGACTCGTGATAGATGTGCCTGACTCCCCCTATCTTTTGCTCCTGGTTGGTTATCTGCTCACTAACCTGCTGCCAGTAAAGCTCAAACCTTTCCGTGTATTCCTGGGGAGAGTCTTTCCCGGTAAACAGCAGTGGCACAACGTAGAGCTTTCTTTCTCCCTTGAAGCGTTCAACATCGGGTTTTTCTATCTTACCCAGTTCTTCGGTCATATCCAGCTTTCCTCCCTGGTGCATAGCAGATGTGTAATAGAGTCTGCGGTAATAGTCACTCGTCCTAAATTTTACAGCCTGCGGCTAATGACCGCAACTTTGTTTGATAAAAGAGACTGCTTCGTCACCAATGTTCCTTGCAGTGACAATGAGTGTTTTCGGGACAACAATACAGTCATTGCGAACGGAGTGAAGCAATCTGTGGGGGGAAGAAATAGATTGCTTCGTCGTTACACTCCTCGCAATGACGGAATAGTATGTGGTCATTGCGAGCGAAGCGAAGCAATCTTATACGATGATGAGTTCTTAGTGCC
>DUES01000129.1 GCA_011192055.1 Dehalococcoidia bacterium | reverse complement strand
CCAATCTTCCTGCCTTCGGCTATGGCGATACCTTCTTTCGTGGTATCAATAATGAATAGGGCGGCCGGCAGACGGGTCATCTCTTTGATACCACCCATCATCCGGTTAAGGCGGGCAATTTTCTCCTCTATTTTGAGGATCTCTTTCTTGGGAAGCCGCCCGAAACCTCCACGTGCCTGCTGGTCTTCGAGGCGGACCAGGTAATCAATCCGAGCCTGGACAGTGGCGAAGTTGGTCAGGGTACCACCTATCCAGCGTTGATTTACGTAGAACATCCCGCAACGCTGGGCTTCTTCCTGGATTGCATCATGGGCCTGTTTCTTGGTTCCCACAAACAGGATATCACCACCTTCGGCAGCTACCTGCTTGACGAACTCGCGCGCTTTTTCGAGCATGGAGGCGGTCCGCTCCAGGTCAATAATGTGAATACCATCACGCTTGGCAAAGATGTATTGCTTCATGCGAGGATGCCAGCGGCTGGTCTGATGTCCAAAATGAGCCCCTGCCTCTAATAGTTCTTTAATAGTGATGGTCTCCGCCACACTCTGTCCCCCTTTTGAAATTCCTACTCAGTATACCACACGGACTGGGATACGGGCAATACTACCGCAGACAGCGGTTTATGGTACGATATTTGTACCTTACAGGACAACGAAGATAATATTTGTTGACAAAGTCTACCGCTAGTACTAAACTCAAATCCGATGAGTTAATTGCCTGCCATCAGTAAATATTCAGAGAAAGAGGATATCAAAATGGAGTTTGCTGATCAGTGGTTGTGGTTGATATTTGTCGTCGCCGGACTTGCGATGGCCCTGACAGAGTTTCTCGGGGGCGGTTTCAGTGGTTTTGAACTGGTTATCATCGGTTCGGTCTTTATCTTAGGCGGGCTTGTCGCCTCGCCATTCGATTCATGGCCGGTTGCCGTGATCGTTACGAGCGTCCTCTGCTTTGCTTACATTGCTGTTGGCCGGAGATACCTCCTTCGTTGGACACAGACCAGGAAGGCAAAGACGAATATCGACACAATTATCGGTGCAAAGGGTATCGTAGTCAAAAACATTACAAAATATGCTCCGGGGCGGATTCACATTGGCGGTGTCCGGTGGCGGGCTATGGCCGATGAAGAGATAGGAGAAGGTCAGGAAGTGACCGTCATGGATATTCGAGGGACGACTCTGACAGTAAAGAAAACCAGTGGAGGTGAATAAAGATGCCTGGTGGAATTATTGCACTTATTGTAGTCCTGGTACTGGCCGTAATCATCCTGGTCCGGTCCTTGAAGATTATTCGGCAGTATGAGCGGGGTGTCGTGGAACGGTTGGGCAGGTACAAGGAGACACTCGACCCCGGGCTGAAGTTCCTGGTACCATTTATTGACAACCTTGGGGTGAGGGTTGACATGCGGGAGAGAGTGCTTGACATCGAGCCCCAGCCGGTGATTTCCAGGGACAACGTTACCGTTACCGTGGACGCCGTTATCTACTACTACGTTGCAGATGCCAAGGCCGTCACCTACGAGGTGGCCAACTTCGGTATGGCTGTAAGCAAGCTGGCACAGACCAACATCAGGAATGTCATCGGCGAGATGACCCTTGACGAGACACTGACCTCACGCGAGCGCATCAATAGTGCCCTGCGGGAGACTCTGGATGAGGCTACCGATAGATGGGGCGTCAAGGTAACCAGGGTAGAGGTCAAGGAGATTGAGCCTCCCAGGGACATTGCCGATGCCATGAGCAAACAGATGAAGGCTGAGCGTGAGAAACGGGCAACCATTCTCGAAGCGGAAGCCTACCGGGAAAAGCAAATCCTGGAGGCTGAAGGCGACAAACAGAATGCGATACTGGTAGCCGAAGGTACCAGGCAACAGTCGATACTGGTTGCCGAAGGTGACAGGCAGGCTGCTATTCTCAGGGCCGAGGGTGAAGCCAAGGCAATAGAAGAAGTATCAAACGCAGCCGATAAGTTCTTCATTGGTAATGCCCAGATGCTGAAACAGATGCAGGTTACCCAGGCCGCTCTTGAGGAAAACACCAAGCTCGTTATTTCCGACCAGTCCCGGTTGATTAATGTCCTGGGACTCGGGGAGGCACTGTCGGACCGCGGCGGCTCGAAGTAATTCCTGCGGGGACTGTTCCCTTTAAGAATGGTCAGGCATTAACGTACGGCAGACTGCTTGTATGTCAGTAACAGTCTGCCGTATTCGGTCTTAACGGCTGAATGCGCACATTTTTCAGATTCAGCCTGTCATTTCCAGTTGAGTTCATACAGTAAAAGGTATGATTTGAAATCCAGCTTCACCTTGTGAAAAGAAGAGTAAAACCGTATCATAATAGTATTGACAGATAGCGAGGAGCCAGTACGCAGAGATGCAGATAAAAAAGGTCTACACGAGGGTAAACCCGGGACTGCTGTACGATGAGATACGGGATTTTGTACAGAAGCAGGATGTGGTAGTTGACGAGGCCAAGCTGGAGACCTATTCCATGCCAACTGATTCCTCGTCGTTTACTTACCGGGGTACACTTACCTTTACAAGTAATGAAAAGAGTAAAGAGGGGAAGGAATGTCTCCGGGCACACATCGTCGGTGTCCCGAGCCAGGAAACGAAGCTGGTCATTGACACTAACGATAAACTTTTCAGTCCGGAGAAGGTTACGCTTTTGCTTGAGGATATTGACTTTATCTTTGGGTCCTACGAGGAACGACCTGACTCAGATGACGCAGATTAACTCTGGTGTCCCGAAAAAGCCCGGTATTCCCGGGAGATAGTTAGTCCTGAGCCTGTCCCCGCCGCATTCGCGGATAGACAATGGAAACGACTACCAGTATGAGACCAGCGACGATAAGGCCGATGCTCAGTGTCATCAGGGGGGCCGTAAAGCTATTAAGCATTTGCTCGGGTAAACCCTGAACGGCATCAGGCATATCTATTTCTACCATATTTGCCACGGCGAAGTACTTAGCAACAAGAAGACCAGCAAGCTCGATAATTCCGCAGACCAGGGCGATAATGCCCAGATTAAGAGTAGCCCCTTTTACCTGGTGATGCAGGGCTGTTATGGCCAGCACCAGTACGGCAATTACAGCCAGTAATATGTAGTATCCGGTCAGGAAGTAACCGACATATGTCTTTGCCTCTGAGAGGTATTCTTCAGCCTTGGATATTCCTTCACTGATTCCAGTCCTGGCCTCAGCAAGACTCTGGTTAACGTCATCCAGTGCAGACGCAACCTGTTCCTGTACGCCCGTACCAAAAATGACCTCATCAAGCTCGATATTGGACGGTATCACTCCGATGGCTTCGTCCAGGAATTCGTTGAGGAGCTGGTCACGCTCATTCTGCGGGAGTGAAGCCCATTCTGCCGGCAGAGTATCAAGAACCGCCTGCCGCAGTACATCCTCGATATCGTCCATCACCGGAGACAGGGAGACCGTAACACTGAAGGAGCCCGACAGACCGAGCAGGTAGTCGAGTATCGGGTCTACAGCCTCCCGTAACGCTTCTTCAATGGTAGGTTCAAGAGTAACGATTGCATCAGCGAGTGTGTCTTCCGGAATGACTACACCCTCGGGAACAAGGCCGCCAATCTGCTGGTTGATAAATTCGGAAACAAGCTGGGATATATCCAGTTCATCGAGCAGGCTAAGGACAAAATCCGAATCCAGAACGGTATCGCGCAGGACAATGGCAATATCCACATCCTCAGTTTCTGCCAGCACGTATGCAAAGATGGGGTCACTGGCGGCTGCTATCCGTGCCTTGAGTTCGTCACCCTGCGCAGTAATGACTTTGTCCACTGCATCGGCAAATTCTGCCGGTATCTCTTCGGGGAGGGCCGAATCCAGGACTGTGGCAAGTTCCACCTTATCCAGTACGGAGGATACGAAACTGGCACTGACGAAGGTATTTCTCAATACCTGGGACAATTCCGGGTCATCCTTACGCCCGCGAAGATAGTCACCAATTGAATAAATTGCATTACCAAGCTGTTTCTTTACCACCGGTTCAATTTCTTTGATGGTAGTGACCAGTGCTTCCTGCAGTTCCAGCGGGAAGTCCTGCTCCGGGTCCTCTTCAAGGATATCGTATGCTATTGTGGATACCTGCACCTTGTGCATCTCGTCGACGATATAGGCCGGGTTCAGAACGGTACTGTTAGCAAGATGTACAGGGGCGTATATGACGAGGCATAGAAAGAGCAGGAATCCAAACAGGCCCAGGGCAAAACCTTTAAGTACTGACATAGTTGGGCGGATTATATTAGAATATATACATTGTTGTCAACATGTACTTTAGTATCCCCGGTTTTTACCGGCAACATTGAACAGCCGTTTCCCCGTCAGGTAGCGTTTCAGGTTGCCACAGAAAAGCGCAACTCCTTCCGGCCACTGGTAAAAGTTAAGTTCAGGCAACGTCAGATATTCCGGTCAAGGAAAGTCTGTTCAGAAATAAACACTACAGATT
>DUES01000128.1 GCA_011192055.1 Dehalococcoidia bacterium | reverse complement strand
TCTACTCTCCAAGATTCATAACTTCGAGCTGTTCTCCTTCATCATCACTTTCGGCGAGCCGCCGCCACATCCAGGAGAGTGGATGGTAGAGGGGCTCAAGTACCGCGACAAATGGGAGAGTAAGCTACTGCGCACAGCCGACTGGTCACCAATGAAATAGGCGACAGCAACCGTATGCTGCCCGAAAAACAGAGATACTCGCTCAACCTCGGCTCATACGTGAATATAAGTATGCTCTGCGTCAAATTGAGAAGTCCGTCCTACAGATATTAGCAACACCAGTGAGGAGACAGTCGTATGACTCAGAAGGCATTTCAGGATTACTATCCGGATCATCTAAGTCACTGCTATGGTTGCGGTCGCCTAAATGAGCACGGCCTGCAGATCAAGAGCTACTGGGATGGAGAAGATGCTGTCTGCACATTTCATCCCAAAGCCTATCACATAGCTGTT
The DNA here is from genome assembly GCA_011192055.1 of Dehalococcoidia bacterium. The sequence goes on along the minus strand of DUES01000128.1, from coordinate 2,748 downwards.
CCTGGATATGTGTACGGCGGTCTCATCGCCTCGATCATCGACTGCCACTGCACTGGCACGGCTGCGGCTGCCGCATATCGCGCTGAGGGACGTGCGATGGATACGGAACCAGCATTACGTTTCTTGACTGGCTCACTGCACGTCGATTACGTACGGCCTACCCCATTGGGTGTCCCGCTGGAAGTACGGGCATCTGTCAAAGAGGTCAAGGGCCGTAAGGTTGTGGTTGCCGCGACATTGTCGGCGGAGGGAGAGGTATGCGCTCGTGGCGAGGTGGTGGCTATTCAGGTGCCGGAGCACCTGGTACCCAAATAGAGCATTGCCTCCGGCACACAGGGTACCGCCTATAATCAAGCCCGGGCAGCGGATGGCCGTGGAATTTCCGGGCTACAGGATATAACCGCGTCTATTTCAGCCACGGCCTATACGGTCTCCCTGAGAGCCACTACAGACTTCCTGGTGAGTTTCGTTACCACTTCACCCACCCTCCCCTAACTCATGGTCTCATCATAGATAAGTTCCGCAAGTCGATGCGGTACTCGCTATGCCTTCTGGCGCTCCCTGAGAGCGATAAAGGCCGGCAACACAGTAAAGGCAGCGACGGCACAAAGAGCCGTGCCAAATGCAAGAGTAGTACCTAAATCCTTGAGCCCGACAAACCAGGAAGTTGCCAGAATAACAAAGGCAATGATGGAGGTAATGGCAGCTATAAGTATTGAGCCCCCGGTGGTGCTAAAAGAGGTGGCTATGGATTTCTCCACGGAGTTTCCCTGTCTTCTTTCCTCGTCAAAGCGACGGAGGAAATGGATGCAGTAGTCAATCCCTAACCCCAAGAATAGGGGGAATATAGCCATGGTTACTACGGTAACAGGTATATCGAATTGATGCATAATGCCCAGGGTCCATGCCATAGCTATGCCTAGAGTGCATAAGACAATGATTGGAGCCGAGAGCTTGCGGAAGCCCAGGGCCAGAACAACGATTAATCCAGCAAGGGTGAAGATAGCGACCTTGAACTGCTCCCAGGGCAATCTCTCCTGTATTTGCTCCATCACCACCGGCAACCCAACAGCCGTCAGTTGGAGGCCTCCCTCGTACTTCTCAAGGATACCGTCCACCTCCCCAAGAACCCTTTCGCGAAGCTCCAGCGTGGTTAGTGGCTCGGTAAGATAAACATGAGTCAATATGGCCTGACCATAGGCTCCTGCGCCTTCCTCAGGGTACTCGGGCCTGATGGTCCTGACACTTTCCAGCCCTTCCAGTTCCTCCCAAAGGGGACCTATATGTCGCATAGCTGCCTGGATGTTGTCAGCTTCGATCAGGATTATTACTGGGGATGCCTCGGTCAGATTAATGTTAAGATTGTCCTCTATCCACTCCATTGCCTGCATAGATTCCAGATCATTAGGCACCATCTCATTGAACCCCATATTGACCTCTATCCTTGAACCAAAATAGCCGCCGAGGATAGCGAGTGCAATCGCCACAATTAAAATGGGTAGGGCTGCCTTTACGATTCGGCTGGAGAGTCTTTCCAACATATTACACCCCTATATAATATAAATTTTTCCCGAGCAGTGGCTCACCCCTGGAGAATGGAAATAAAGGGCACGCTGTCACCAGGGCTGATCGGATTACATATCAGCCCCGAGATGGATATCACCCGATATGTTTTCCTTTGGACTCACTCTGAATCCCATTTCAATATTGCTGGTGCGCTTCTACCAAGGAGACCAGAGCTTCGTCCATAACCTGTGCTACCAGTGGTATTGCCTCTACGACACGCCTGGTAAAAGCCTCCCTCTTTTGTAAAAGGTGAGTAGCCGCGTTCATGATAGGATAGCGGTTTAGTATGAACGCCTCTACAGAGTTAATAAGTGGAAGTCCCGACTTAGCCAGCGTTTCGCCAAAACCGCGACCAACATCGCGCGCAAGTTTGATAGTCTCTTCTCGTTTCGCAGGCTCGGTGACATATCTGACAATTAGATTGAGAAGACTTCGCCCGAGGCGGGCTAAATCTTCCTGTGAGTCTCTGCTGAGCTTGTTATACCACACAGTAGTACTGGGTGATGTCCTGGCAACCTCCCCGAGCAGGTTGGTGGTATTTTCTAACTCGATAACCAAATCCTTTATGCCCAGCACCCTGTGATGCGAACCCATGAACCTCTTCAGTTCCGCCTTCGCATAACGCCGGTGACCACCTGGAGTTATGAATGCCCTTATTTTTCCCTCATCCGTCCACTGCCGCAGAGCTGCCTCGCTAACTCCAAGAATCTGGCTGGCTTCACTTATTGTGACTAGCGGTTGTTGGTCCAAAGCTCATGCTCCCAGGAGAATTGCAAAGGGAAAGAGGGAAATGATTCATCTTTCTTTAAACTCACGAGCCTGTCATCCTAATATAGAAAATCTTATAAAATTCTCTAAAATTCTGCAACATTATAACCCATCAAATCAGGGGATGCAAGGGGATTGTCATCTGTGATTAGAGAGGCAGGCTACTTGGTTTTCCAAGCAAACGCGCTGTTAGAAATCTTTCTACACAACGTAATGGGCAGAACTACTCGCTGGAACACTTTAGCGTGCGTTGGTACAAACCAGCCGCAAATATTCCGGTTGGGTGGGTGCAGGGCCGCGGAACCTACCGTTTGTACTTGCGTTCGCCCTGATCCCTTCGGCTAACAGTTTTCTGGTGGGTTACATTTCATTTCTTAGCCGGAGCGGATGCTCCGGGCTACCCACTCGGTGTAG
>DUES01000127.1 GCA_011192055.1 Dehalococcoidia bacterium | reverse complement strand
TTAATGTACCATTACCCGAAAGTGTAGTACAGTTCCGGTAGCTGGTAGTAAGATATGCCTCGTAAAAAGAATGGATACGACAGTTTAACGGTGCAGATCCCCCAGGATCTGGCTAAAAAAGTAAGGTACCTGGCCAGAGAAGAAGGCCGGCACCTTTCCAAGATGGTTGAAATCCTGATTCAAGATGGTTTAAACAAACATGCAATACCGGTTACTCAGAGCAAGCTATTCGATTCGGCACAAAATGGCGGTATTAACAGTTAATGTTTATATATTATATGGAGAAAATGACTAAGGAGGTGCAATCTTGAGGATTAAAATATTTGCACTAGCTTTATGCCTGGCCCTACTTCTATGCTCTCTCCAGGTGGCGCCCATAGAGGCAGCTGTTGGAATGTCTCCAACAAATGGACCCGTTGGTACGGACGTAGGCCTTTCAGACCTGACACCCGGTTTGTTATATGTTATTAAATGGGATGGAGCTGACTATAAGACCGGTGCGGTTCCATCCAACGGAATTATTTCCTTCACCGTGTCTGAATCAGCCGGCGGAGCTCATGCTGTAGTAGTTGAAAGTCCGCCCGGCAGCCAGGTCTTTACCGGTTCCTTCACAGTCTCAGCTTCAATAACTATCGATCCGAATTCAGGTAATGTGAAAGACGAGGTTGATATAGATGGTGACGGCTTTGCTGCTGCTGAGGACAACATTAAGATTACATTTGGCGATACAAGTGTGAAAGCAGGAATCACAGCTGACGATAACGGATCATGGAGCACCACTTTCAAGGTACCTGATTCTGTAAATGGCAGTCATGTTGTGGACGCTGCAGGAAGCACTACTTTGGCAGCCGACGTTCCTGATAGAACCTTCACCGTCAACCCCAATCTGACTATTGACCCGTCCACAGGTGGGGTTGGCACTCCGGTTACTGTCACCGGTACCGCCTTTGACTCTGCCGAAAGCAATATCGAAGTTACTTACGACGATAGCGATGTTAGGACGGGGATTGTTGCCGATGTGAAAGGTTCCTGGACTGTAACCTTCCAGGTGCCCAACTCAACCAAGGGCAGTCACGTGGTAGATGCGTCGGGAGATGATACCGGAGCAGGTGATGTCCCGGATGCTACTTTCACTGTTTTGCCCAGAACTCTCATTAAAGCTACTTCAGGTTTCGTCGGTGATGAAATCGAAGTTATGGGCAGCGGTTTCGCCAATAATGAAGAAGGAATTAAGATTACCTATGACGGGCAAGTAATTATCAGTAAAAACCTGGAAGCAGATGAAAATGGTAACTGGTCCAGTGTACTGACTATACCTATGAGTACAAATGGTAAACATACCATCGATGCTTATGGTAACACCACTGTTGCTGCTGACGTGCTTGACAGCACCGTAACCGTTGAGGCCAAAATACTTCTTAATCCCAAATTTGGAAATGTCGGCGAAACGGTCACTATTGCCGGTACCGGCTTCAGCAAGAGCAAGGATATCAGCGTCAGCTACGGTGATACCTCCATGATTCCCGGTTTAACTACCGATTCTGACGGCAGCTTCTCATCGAGTTTTGAAACACCCAAGAACGTAAGTGGTGAAATCATCGTAAAAGCAACTGATTTAGATGGCATCGTAGCCTCCGCCAAGTTCACCATGGAATCAACTCCTCCTCCGCTACCCCGTATTGCAGCCCCTAAGGACGGGAGCAGAGTGGGCTATATCGGCGACATAAGAGTCACCTTCGACTGGACTGATGTCACCGATCCCAGCGGTTTCTTCTACGAGCTTGAAATAAGCGCTCAATCGAATTTTGCCAGCACCATACTCAAAATCGATAAACTCACGTTCTCGGAGTACACGTTAACCGAGGCCGAATCTTTATCTCACGGAGAATATTACTGGCGAGTCCGGGCAATCGATGAAGCGGGTAATGCCAGTGAATGGACAGCTCCTGCATTGATAAAAGCCTCATACATGACACTCCAGACCTTGCTAATCATCATTGGCTGTATTATCGGCTTAACTATCCTGGCTAGCGTATTACCCTGGGTCATTCGTAGGATTATCAAAGCTGTAAAAACTTCATAGGCGGAGGCAGGTAACAAGATCGAAAAAGGTCCGGAGTGACAAGCTCCGGGCCTTTCATAATTCCGGACAAGTGTACAATCACTTTCGTTAGAGGGATTATCTTCAATCGACAAATAATTATGGTGCACTATCACTACAATGTGCTTTCGCTTCGAAACCGCTATTCTATTGCAATCATCGCAGCCTGTTTATAAACTACTTTATAGATGCTAAAATAACTTTGTATTGCAGTACCGGCAGGGGAGGTTACAGATGAAAAAGGTCTTAATGATTTGTCTGGTCCTGGTGATGGTTCTAACCGCCGGGGTCCTGCCCCGGGTGGTACACGCGGATGATGGTGAAGAAATAACACAGGAGGATATGTCCAAATATCTAACGTTGGAGGAAAGAGCCTATATCGCCAAAATGTCGAGGTTAGCTGACGACGTCAGGGATAGTATATCTTACGTCGACCTGTACCTGACTCGCCCGATGCTGGGCAACGAGAACTGGCAGAATGGGATGGAAGAGGCTTTGAATGCTGTTGCCGAGACCTCAGCGTCATTTGTGGAACAAAGCGATAAGCGGAGTCCGGTAGCATTAAACAATCCATACCCGTACAAGGGTGGTTGGTTTATGGAGAACCTAGCTGCCTACGAGCTGCTGCCTTTAGTCCTAGTGGAGACAGTTAAACATGAAGGATATTCTACCCTGGACCTTCCAACGGTGTTAGTTGCTTTTGTTCAGACGCGGAATATGGGTGAGTCTCTCAATTATAGACTTGACCACCATGAAGGGAAACTTGCTGGTCAGGTCGCTACGATTATAAAGAAAAGGAAGGCGGCAGAGCAAGGGATAGCAGGAGATGGAGAGACACAGGGAGACAAACAGGGAGGCAACTTTCTAGGCGAGCGAATAACGCAACTTCTGGATGACATAT
>DUES01000126.1 GCA_011192055.1 Dehalococcoidia bacterium | reverse complement strand
GTAATACAAGACCCGGCCTTATACTTGACAGGTATCTGTTTCATCTTCAGAATGGCTACAGGCGTAATCCCGCGGGCGCCGGCAGGTAATACGGGATGGCCCCTGTAAAAATAGAGTGAAATCCGCCGGCAGTTTCAGCCCGGGATTCAAAAAGATATAACGTATGCGTACCTTCCGACCAGTTTTTGGGATCCGTTTCAGGGTGCATTATACATGGCTGCTGGCCATTGTCCTGATAACAGCGGCTATCATCACACAGTTCTCAACTGTCTATCCCCTCTGGCAGAGAGCAGTCCTCGGGGCGGTTGGTTCCGCTTTATTTTTCATTGCCGTGATAATCCGTGAGATTGTCCTTGCCATCACCTCTACCAGGAAAGGCCTGAAGATAAGGAGCATTACACTCTTTGTTTTCGGGGGGCTTCACGAGGTTGAACCGGACAGTACTACCCCGTCGATTGAACTGCTGCAGACCATTCTCGGACAATTATTCAACCTGATTACGGCAGGGATTTTCACCGCAGTCTATTTCCTGCTGGTAAACACCGGCGGTATACTTATTGACGTCCTTATGCAATGGCTTGCCTTTATCTGGTTCATGCTGACTATTGCACATTTCGTACCGGGTTTCCCCCTTGATGCAGGCAGGGGCTTTCGGGCTCTCATCTGGCGGTTTACGGGGAACTATGAAAAGGCGACTCGTATTGCAGGATGGATTGGATGGACCATCGGGCTGATTGTCACACTGGGCGGAGTCCCTCTGCTGGTCCTGACACAGGAATGGTTTACGGGGACGTTTCTTATAGCCGTTGGACTGGTCCTCCAGAATGCGGCAACGCACGGTCGCAGACTTGTTGCACACCCCAAAACTGCCCCCGAAAAACAACAGGCTGCCGATTGTGATACTAGTCCTAACGCCATGTAATCCTGGCAGGAATCTCGTCAAGTATCTGCGTATTGCGGCTTTCCCTGTAGTAGGTGCGCCATTCCGCCGTCAACCACCTGAAGGGGCTCTGGGCTTCGGACCACAAACGCAACCTGATGTCTCGCGGGTCCTCTGATATCCAGGCTGCATCTATGACTGTAGCCAGTGGTGTCCCACCCGTCATCCTTATTTCATAATGGCTGCGCTCAACTCCCTGCGGCAACAGGGCCCTACTGTAAATAGCCCAGCTCGCGCGTACGGTATTCCTGGGTGCCGCCCTGGTTTTAACATAGAGACGGCAGTCAAACAGGTCATCAGGATTCAGCCAGCGCAGTTCCGTGATTCTGGTAAGTACCGGTAAGGACAACTGCATTACCTGCGTCCTGCTCCGCTTACTGTCGGGAATGCACTCTCCGACGATATCTTCCCATTCCTGCCATTCTGTCCACGATTCATTGGTGTGCTGTATGGAACCGATGCTCGCGATAGCTTCACCTAGGACATCATCCCACTGGTCTGTTCCCAGTAACCAGTCGGCCCTGTGTTCAAAGTTACCACTTCTGGCAAACACCGCACACTCCAGAGACTCTCCCAGGATATAACGGAGTATCCGGTCCGCCAGGAGTGAAGCAACCTCATCCTGTTCGGAAAAATCACTGTGGCCGTGTTCACCATAGTAAACGACATCGGCACTATCCGCGTACTGGGCCGAGAGTGGTATTACACCATCGTCCATGTCCCTCGGCCACACATCCACGCCGGTACGGTCAAACTGCGGACTGAGCGGCGCCCGTTCTGCTGAAATGAAGGCCAGCCAGTGTTTTTCTTTGCTTACCCATTCCCCTGCTCCGGAACTATCTATATAGAGCACGGAACTGCACACCCCTTCATCAGCGCCCAGCACTACGGTCTGACAGTACTCAAGGACGGGAGAGCCACCGGGGGTATAGTATTCGGCCAGTTTTTTAATGGGACTGTTAATAGTTACTACGGCTGCTACCCTGTCGGCTATTCCGCCAATATCTTCCGCCACGGCATAGAGCGCCGTCTTACCTCCCATACTGTGCCCGACGAGTATCAGGTTTTCCTTGTCCGGAAAGTGCTCATCAATACTTTCTACAATGTTATTCGACCAGGTCTCAATATCAACATAACCGGGGTAACATCTGAGCATTGTGTTCAGTTCCAGGGTGACGCCGGGGTTCGCTTCTTCATACAGGTCCGCAAACACCGGCAGGTTCTTATTGAGGAAGTCGGACAGGAGCTGCAGAGCACAGCTATTACCACCCATGCCATGAAGCAGTACGATATTAAGCTCCTTTACCCTGATACTTACAGGTGGTGCCGATTGCGCCACACCGGGAAAGACAACCAGGATACACAGGCTGACTGCAATCAGCAGGGATATTCGCTTTGTTATCCGTCTATACATGTATTCACCATTCGGAACATCCCCAACTCTTGCCCTTATCTAACGAATCGATTCAGATAGTATTATACATTATAACGCCGGTAACGCTAATCAGCCAGAACATTCTCCATATATTACTGACAAACAGTCACCATCCTTACAGACACCGGAGTCATACCAGTTATGAAATATCACGAAAAATGCATACCTCCCTAATCCGTGAGTCCATTCCCGGAATGCCTACCTCAGGGACGCTGGCTCTATCGACGGATTACCACGTCTTTGCGAGCTTACCTGCTAGCTTTGCTAGCAGGCTGAAGCGAGCGCCACTGAGCCCAGTGGCGCGCAACCTCACCTCTATTTTCATAGATTACTGCAATCCCATAGGGATTGCAGTAATCCCATAGGGATTGCCATAATCCCTGCGGGATTTCTTCGTCGCCTGCAGCTCCTCGCAATGACAGGCAAGGTCTTTCCCAAAGAATCCACGGTTTACAGTACCTTGATATCAATTGACAGACAGG
>DUES01000125.1 GCA_011192055.1 Dehalococcoidia bacterium | reverse complement strand
CTGCGGAGTTTGACCTTACGGAGTACCAGGCCAGGGTTAGAGACAGCGTGCTGGGAAATCACCCTGATATCAGTGAAGAACTGAGGGAAAGCCTTGCAGTTATTGAGTGGCCGGCGTACTACCTTGACTTCGAGACAATGATGACGGCGGTCCCGCTTTACCCGGATACCGCTCCGTATACCCAGATACCGACCCAGTACTCGGTACATGTATGTTCCGGTGTCGGAGAAATAACGGAACACCATGAGTACCTGGCGGACCCTGCCAGGGACAGCAGGCGGGACCTTGCCGGGCGTCTCATTACCGACCTCGGTGAAAAGGGCAGTATTATTGCCTATTCCAACTTTGAAAAAAGCATCATCAACGCCCTGGCACAGCTTTACCCCGATTTATCGGTTTCATTGAATGCTCTGACTGAACGTATCGTAGACCTGGAGGCTATCATCAGGCACAACTACTACCACCCCGAATTCAACGGCAGTACCTCGATAAAGGTAACTTTACCGGCACTGGTGCCTGATATGTCGTATGAGGGTCTGAGTATTGGTGAAGGTGATTCTGCTGCGGCGGCTTTTGCTTACCTGGCCATGGGTAAGCACTGGAAGCCTTACCAGGTCGAGAAAGTCAAACAGGACCTGCTGAAATACTGTAAGCAGGACACCCTTGCCATGGTCAAACTACATGAAAAACTGGCGGAAGTAGTGGAATTAGGATAAAGTAACAGCAATCATGCACATGTTCGAGCAGAAATCTGACGAACGGAAGAAGAAAGAGGCTCCTCTTGCCGCCCGGATGAGGCCGTCCAGCCTTCATGCCTTTGTCGGGCAGGGGCACCTGGTGGGCAAGGGGCACGTGCTCAGGACAGCTATCGAGTCCGGCCAGATACCTTCTACGATTCTCTGGGGGCCGCCGGGCAGTGGCAAGACCACATTAGCCAGCATTATCGCCAACTCTATAGATTCGCATTTCAGCTCGGTCAGTGCCGTCAGCGCCGGTGTTGCCGACCTGCGCCGTATTATTGACGAGGCAAGGGAACGCCACAATTTATATCAGCGTAAAACAATACTGTTTATCGATGAAATCCACCGTTTCAACAAGGCACAGCAGGACGCGGTGCTACCGTACGTGGAAGACGGTACTGTGACCCTGATTGGAGCGACCACTGAGAACCCCTCTTTCGAGGTTAACGCACCGCTTCTTTCCCGCTGCCAGATGCTGACGTTGAATCCGCTCAACGAGGATGAAATCCGTATCATCATCCTGCGGGCGCTGAAAGACCAGCTAAAGGGTCTCGGGCAAGTGGAAGTTGAATTTGAAGACGAGGCAATGCTGCACCTGGTGATGATGTCAAATAACGATGCACGCGTTGCCCTTAATGCGCTTGAGCTGGCAGTTATGACGACTCCGCCTGAATCCGATGGAAAACGAAGGATTACACTTCAGGTGATTGAAGACGCCGTTCAACAACGGGCTTTGGCGTACGACAAGGCTGGTGAACAGCACTTCGATATTATTTCGGCACTCCATAAGTCGATGCGTGGGTCGGACCCTAATGCCGCCCTTTACTGGCTGGGAAGGATGCTTGAAGCCGGGGAGGACCCGCTCTATATTATCCGCCGCCTGGTACGTTTTGCCTCGGAGGATGTCGGTATGGCCGATCCGCAGGCACTGGTGGTTGCTATGGCTGCCCAGCAGGCAGTACATTTCATCGGTATGCCGGAGGCAAATCTGGCTATGGCTGAAGCGGTTGTCTATCTGGCTGCCGCCCCCAAGAGCAACTCTCTCTACCAGGCGTATAATGCCGTCCAGGAGCAGATTAAGCGGGGTCCAAACGACCCGGTACCGCTCCACCTGAGAAATGCTGTAACTCCGCTGATGAAGGAAAGCGGCTACGGAAAAGGTTACAAGTATGCCCACGACTACCCCGGACATTTCGTGAAGCAGGACAATCTCCCGGAGTCACTCAAAGGTCGGAGTTTCTATACACCGGGTGACCAGGGACATGAGAAAGAAATAGCGGAACGACTTGACGCGTGGTGGACGGGAGAAACGGTGCAGGAGCAGGAGGAGGAAAGGAGTGAGACGGTGATAAATACCCACGTAGAGTTTCCCTGTGGGGATATTACCCTCGAAGGCGAGTTACATTTTCCTGAAACAGAAACCGACTTACCCGGACGGCAAGCTCCTTTTCCAACCGTCATCGTCTGCCATCCCCACTCTCTATACGGCGGCAATATGAACAACCTGGTCGTTGTCAGCATCTGCGAAACCCTGAACCGGCAGGGGATAACAACCCTCCGTTTTAACTTCCGCGGAGTCGGGAACAGTGGTGGCCAGTTTGCAGGCGGAGTCGGCGAAAGAGAAGACGTGCTGGCAGCGCTGGAGTACCTTTCCGGGGCCCTGGACATTAATCACGATAAAATCGGACTGGCCGGGTATTCATTCGGCGGCAGTGTTGTCCTGCCTGTTGCGCTTGAGGAAGAGCGTTTTGGTGCTCTCGCCCTGATATCACCGGCACTGACTGACAACGGGTGGGCGGAACTGGAAAAATTCACCAGGCCGAAGATAATTATTGTAGGCGGCAGTGATTCGGTTATACAGGTAGACCGCTTCCAGCAGGTCATGATGGCAGCCCGCCACCCGATGGAGTACCACATGGTACCGGGGGTAGACCATTTCTGGACCGACCATGAAGATGAGCTGGCTGGCGATATAGCCGGTTTCTTCGAGGGTGTTTTTACAGTCGATACGCCGGAAGAAGGCTGATTGATTTCTCCTCCGACAGAGATAGCATTAGCCCGGTATTACGAATGCGTTAAGGAGGCCGTATTGTGTCGTTTGCACCGGAGCAGCTCGGGAAACGTGGAATGACCAAGATAAAGGGACGGATACGGGCGGACGGACTTCAGGAATCGGTTTCCGTAATCCGTGACCTCTGGGGATGCCCTCATATTACGGCAAAGAACGAGCATGATGTCTGGTTTAGCCAGGGTTTCTGCCACGCCCAGGACAGGCTCTGGCAGATGGAACGGACACGGCGTTTTGCCCG